>JAYVQB010000437.1:0-4615 GCA_043757085.1 Verrucomicrobiota bacterium | reverse complement strand
CGCTAGGGGCTGCACATGCATTTTGTAAGTGATCAGTTGTTGATAATGCCCTACTGCCACCTGATTGGCTCCGTATGTTTCATAGAAAGGTGGCTGTTCTGACTCCCAATTCAGCCCTGCGGGAACACGCGCGGTCTGCAATGATTCAACCCGGAATGGCGATTCTCCAGCTCGGGCGATCATCCTTGTGATCTCAGTGGCCAGTTCAGGATACGCAGTGTAGCAGAGGTGCCGCTTCCTCTGAAAAGAAACATCATCAAGCTCAATCACGATGTCGCTGTCTTCCATCCTTGGCGCGCCCAATGATTCCAAGGCGAATTCGTAATTGGCAATTTTCCACTGGTGCAACTTTGCGCAGCGTTCCACCGCAGCATTAATGAACATGCGGCAAAAATCATGGGCCACATTGAAACCCTCAAGCATATCACCCGCCACCAGATCAATTTTCTGACGGTGCCAGTCATCTGCGAGACGGCGCGCGATTTCAATTAATGGAGCAGGATCGCCGGCCAATACCAGATTAAAAAATTCGCGATCCGTGTAGGCGCCAAACACGCAACCTTGGCGGGCACCCAGACTGTCGAGCAAGCGTGCGCTGGTGGCGCTGCGTGAAGGGCGATCCGAGCCTGATCCGTCCGTGAGAATGTAAACCCGTGGCTGGCACTGATGGATCCACTCGATCACACGCAGTTCATGGCCTGGATGCCCTATACAGAGTGCGGCACGGACGGGTTTCACTGCTGAAAGATGGATTGGGGATTGAGGATATGGTGCGATCGTCTGGTATGCCGATGCGATCACCCGAGTTATAACAGGAATGAGAGCGGTGGACAAGCCGTTAGTCTTTGAAATACTTTGGCGGCCGCGTCGGACGTATTCTTTTGTTGATGGTCGTGACAGCGGGCGCTATGCACTTGCGCGACATTAAGTAAATTCATGAATCCACCTGACCCCAGCCGTCTTGACGATATTCTCAGGGCCTTTCTCAGCATCCTTTTTGAAGGGGCACCTTACATCATGGTTGGCACTTTGCTTTCCGGGTTGATTGATGCCTTTCTCCCAGCGAAATTTTTGGAGCGCGCACTGCCGAAAAATAAAGTGCTGGCCACGTTTGCGGCTGGTTTTCTCGGATTGATTTTCCCCGTTTGCGAGTGCGCGGTGGTGCCGGTGGTGCGGCGTCTGGTGCAGAAGGGTCTGCCCATCTCCTGCGCGATGACGTATCTGCTTTCCGCGCCCATCATCAATCCCATCGTCATCGCCAGCACGCTCACAGCGTTCAAGGAATTTCAATATATTCACAGCATCGGTGACATCGGCAACGCGACCATGACCGTCGGGCGCATTACTCTGGGATACTTCATCGCGGTGTTGATTGGCTTGTTTCTTTTGCGAAAAAAACCGGCGGACATTTTGCTCTCATCTATTGCCGACAGCATCACCAAGCCCGGTGAGGCGGGGCACCCTGCGCCGCGCGCTTTTGACGCGAAACTCGTTCATGCCATGCGCACGGCGATGCGGGATTTTCTGGATACTGCGATGTATTTCACGGTAGGGATATTGATCACGTCGGTCTTTAATACACAGGTCAATCAAAGCTGGATCATGGCTGTGGCAGGCAATGATTATCTTGCTGTGCCTTCGATGATGGGGCTGGCATTTGCGCTGGCGTTGTGCAGCACCTCGGATGCGTTCATTGCCGCGCCGATGACTTCGTTTTCCTATGCCGCCAAGCTGGCGTTTCTCGTGCTCGGCCCGATGCTGGACGTGAAACTGATCTTCATGTATTCTTCCGTCTTCCGCCGCAAGTTTGTCATCTTGCTGGCCCTCGTATTGTTCGTGCTGGTCGGTGTCCTGTGCGGCCCATGGTCTTGGATGTTGAAAACCCTGTTCGCCAAATAGCCCCATGAAAAAATCACGAACCTTCATTCATCTCATCAGTGTGCTTTTGCTTCTTCTCTGGGGCGGCGTGATGCTTTATTTCTATGCCAGCGGACGGCTGGCCAGAGGCGAGTATGTTTCCAGCGAAGGCTGGTTTTCCGCAATGGTTCTCGTCGGTGGCATTGGCTGCTTGATAGTCGGCTTGTTCAATCTGGCGACAATGGGTGCGCCGGATGGCGACTGCTGTGAACACGACCACGGCGGGCATAGTCATGAGCATGAGCATGAGCACAGTTGCTGTGGTCACGATCAACATCACGATCATGGTCACGTCCATCACCAGCACCCTGAAGCTCAGACAGAGGAGGGGCACTCGCACGGCATCCTTGAGGAGAGCGGTGCCTTGGGGCGTTTTGTGGCGATCTTCATTCTCGCGGTTCCTGTGACCTACGCCGCGATCAAATCACCCGATCAATTCAGCAAGATCGCAATCGAGAACAAAGGCGTTTACCATGCGAACTACGGGGAAACATCGAGTGATGGGAAGTTCTCGATCAACAAGGAAAGTAAAGCCGCTCCCGTAACGCCCCCGGATTCAACATCGGAGCCTTCGCCTTCTACAGATACCGCATCCCAGACCAAGAGTTACGGTGCCTTCACCCTGGCTGATCTCAAGGCCCAGGTGCCTCAGAGTAAGGACGGTAATTTCCTGCTGGATGTCCCGGAGATTTTTTACACAGCCGGCGACAAAGAGGTGCAGTCTGTGCTCGAGGGGCAGCTTGTGGAAACCATCGCCCAAGTCTTGCCAGAGAAAGTCAACAACCCCAATGGCACCCGCCTGCGCATCTTCCGGCTACTCATTCAATGCTGTGCGGCGGATGCCCGGCCACTATCCATTCCGGTCGAGTTCGGCAAGACGCCGCCGAAATTCAAGGACATGACCTGGGTGAAGGTTGTCGGGAAAATAAGCTTCAAGAACGAGAATAAGCAGGTTGTTCCACTGATCGAAGCGACAAGCATGATCGAGACTGCGGAACCTGACAGTAAGGCGGTATTTTGACTCGCTCAGGCTTTCCTCACGGCGCGATCCATCCGTCTGCGGACTTCGGTGGCTTTTTTGGTGTCGCCGATTGATTCCAACAGCGCGATGAAATCTTCGCCGACGTGTTGGTAACTGTCCTCGCAGGTGTCGATGTTTTCTTCGTAAACGGAGAGGCTTTTCTCAAAGTTTCTCACCGCTCCGGCTTCATCGAGCATGCCATAACAGGCGGTGGCGAGATTGCTGTAGCTCTGTGCCACTTCGGGATGGGACGGGCCGAGCACCTTGCTGCGGACCTTGAGGGCATCGAGGTGCATTTCTTTCGCCTGCTCGGGATGCCCTGCTGCATAGTAAAGGCCGCCGATGTTGTTGAACAAGGCGCCGATGTGCTCGTGGTAGCGGCCATAAATTCTTTCCAATGACTCCAGCGCCAGAAGATAGTGCTGCTCGGCCAGTGGGTATTTTTTCAGGCTCTTGTAAATCATGGCGAGATTGTTCCGCAGTTGTGCGGACGTCTCCTCTTGGGGCGGTGTCATTTTCTCGTAGTCCTCGATGGCCTTTTCATAGAAGGGAATGGCCTGGTCTTCACGCTGGTTAAAATCATATAGCGCGGCCAGGGCGCTCCGCATCCGTGCCATCTGCTCAAGGTCCGCGTGATGTTTTTCCCCGGTCTCAATGGCTTCGAGGTAAAGGGATTCGGACTTGTCGAAATCACCTGCCTGACTGTGAAGTTCCGCCAGTGAAGTCAGGGCTGAGATCAGATGTGCTTTTTGTGCGGCATCGGAATCAGCGGCCTGCCTCGCATCCCGCAGTGCGGATGCGGCTGATTGAATTTGTTCCTCGATTGGCTGTTCTTCAGTCATGGGCGGCTTGCTATCATCTTGTCATGCACGATTATAATTATGGATAGAGTTCTCGGGAAATCAATCGCCGGTGACAATAGATTTGCATGGACTTAAACGAAAATAGGGGCTGGTGTTCAATAATTGATCGGCTAAACTTTCGGGCCGCGGACTTGAAAAAGGCAGAGAGAATGAATTGTCATACGCCGTGGAATAGGCTCTAATGATAATCTTTCCTACAAATCATGCCAATTCCTGACCGCCGCCTCCAGTTCCGCCTTCACCGGTGGAGCCGGATGTATCTGGCTGTGATGCTCTCTTTCTGGCAGATTGGAAGCATCAACGCTGGTGACGCAGTTCCGGCGCTAGCGGGCAAAGAGGTGGCGAAGCGCATGGCCCAGATGCAGGAGGCGCAGGCGCTGGTTGCCGAAGGCGCGAGTCTTTTTGACAAGGGTGACAATGCCGGAGCAATGAAACTCTGCCGGCAAGCCTTTGAAAATCTGCCCGACGCACCGTTGATCGCACCGTTAAAAAATGCCGCACGCGACGGCTACTCCCGCGCTGCAAATGCAGAGGCCCGCAAGCTGGCCGGGCAGGGGCGTTACGGCGAGGCGAAAGAATTGCTGCAGAGTGTTCTCAAAGAAGACTTCGATCCCGACAATGCGGATGCCCGGCTCTTTGCCAAACAGATTGATGATCCCGAGCGATTCGAGCCGGCGCTGACTCCGAAACATCTGGCCAACGTGGCCGAGGTGACCAAACTCCTGCGACTCGGAGAAGGGTTGCTGACACTCGGTGACTACGACAAGGCCGCGACACAATTCCAATCGGTTCTTCTCATTGACCCCTACAACTC
>JAYVQB010000436.1:0-4633 GCA_043757085.1 Verrucomicrobiota bacterium | reverse complement strand
AAGTCATGCGTGGTGAGGAGATCGTCATCGCGAACCGCAATCAACCGGTCGTGCGTCTGGAGAAGATCACCCAATCTCTGAGCAAGCGTCGTGTAGGTGGTTTGCATGGCATAGTGCGGCGCATGAGCGCAGGCTTTGATCGTCCGGTGCCGGACATGGATGCTTGGATGAATCAGGCTGGGACGAAGAAAAAGCCGAAGCCCCGCCATCGCGCCGCATGAAGTGTCTGCTCGATACGAACGCGTTGCTCTGGATCGTCAGTGATGATCCACGGCTGACCGCGAAGGCACGCAAAGCTTACGAGTGCGCCGAGGAAGTCTGGTTCTCGGTGGTGTCGCTCTGGGAGATCGCTATCAAGCTCAGCATTGGCGGCTTCGATTTCGATCTGGAAAATGACTGGTGGCGTTCCATCCCCGCAGAGATGTCCCTCAACGGCGTGAAGCGCCTTGAGATCGCCGATGCCCACTGCCGCGAAGTCGCCGCGTTGCGCTTTCATCATCGCGACCCATTTGATCGCATGATGATCGCACAAGCTAAAGTGGAATCACTGAGCGTCATCACCACCGATCCGCAGTTTCGGGCTTATGGGGTGAAGGTGGTGTGGTGAATCGAGAGCAATCAATAATCGCCAAACAATTTAATAGTCTGTTCGCAACAAATAATGCATCGAATCACGGCGCCCGACGACTCGGCTCCACTTTTTTGAGCAATAGGACGAAGACTAGGCGGCCATTGCGCCATTTGGGGCCGGCGATGAAGAGGGGGCTGTTGGGATGGAGTTCGGTGTCGGATTTCACGAGCACTTGCTGGCCTTGCCAGAATTGGATGTTGAGTTTGATGCCGCCATTTTTCGCTGCGCCTTTGGAGTCGAGTTTGACGAACAAGTCTTTCGATGGCACGACCCAAGATTCGTATTCGCGAAAGATGTCCTGGCTGTGCTGGCCGAGAACTTGAAAATGTTTGTAGGGGAAAGCCTTGGCCAATCGCTCGGATAAATTGGGGAACTCAGCGGGCGGTTCCGCTTTATCGGCGGGCTGTTTGTCCGAGGCATAGACGAGCGCGCCCCAGACGACGCCGTCTTTGGCTGCGCTGACGGGGCTGACGGGCGCGGTGTTTTGTGCGATGAGCGGGCTGATGCCAATGAACAAGATGATGGCGAGCAGGTATTGGCAGAGGCCCGCCGAACCCTGTGCGGCGCATCTCGATAAGTTTGAACTGTAAGCGCCTTCGGTCATTGGATGCTTCCTTTGCCGAGGAACAGGGGTTGATTCCGTGAGTCGAGCGCCATGACGAGGAGGATTTTCCCATCCGCATCATAGAGCGTGGTCGCTGCCATTTGCGAATCGGTCTCGCTGTGATCGACGTTCACGGCGGTGATTTCTTTGTTCTCAGGAATCGGATCGAGTCCGTCAAGCATGAGCACGGTCGCGTCGGCCTCGCTGCTGTGATAGCTCGTGGCGTGAACGGATGGATTGGGCGTATAGAGGCCGAGCACCAAGGTTTGCGGTTTGTCGTCCTTGAAATTACTGAGGAAAAAACCGAGAGCGACCATGGCGGTAGCTGCGGCGATGGCCCAAGGCGTGCGCAACCAACTCAGCCATGATGCCGCGCCGCGCGACTGTGATTGGGCGCGTTCATCGGAGCGCTGCAGTTCCGCGATGCGCTCCTGAATCTGGCTGTTGAAGAAATCCGCGTGCGGCAGGGGCTTTTCCGTTGTCAGGTTAGAGCGGAGCAGTCCGCCAAGTTGCTGCAAGTCATCGGCTTCGGCGCGCAATATGGGATTGCTCGACATCTCAGCTTCAAAGGCGGCACGTTCGGCGTCGTTCATCGCGTCGTCCAGCCAGCGGGTGAGTTTTTCGTTTTGTTCTTCAGGCGTTTTCATAGGCGTCTTTCAGGAGTTCTTGCAGTTTCTTGCGGGCGTAAAAAAGGCGTGACATCACGGTGCCGGTCTGGCTCTCCGTAGCGGCGGCGATTTCTTCATAACTCAATCCTTCGACTTCACGGAGCAGAACCACTTCGCGGTGCTCGGGCGAGAGTTGCTCAATGGCAGCAGTGATGCGCACGCCCAGCTCTTTGTTCTTCAAAGCTTGATCGGGGCGCAAGCCATCCCTCGGCACCGCTTCCGCGCCCGCCGCTACATCGCGATGGATTTCATCGTTGAACTCTCCATCGCTTTGGATGCGGCGTTTGCGCAGCCAGTCATAGGAGCAATTGTGAACGATGCGGTAGAGCCAGGTGTAGAAGGACGAGTCCAGCTTGAACGAGGGCAGCGCGCGCCAGGCCTTGATGAAGGCTTCCTGCGCGATGTCCCAAGCGTCTTGTTCATTCTGGAGGAGATGGTGGCACATGCCGTAAACCTTTCCGCGATACTTTGTGACAAGCTGGTCGAACGCCCGGGCGTCGCCGCCTTGCGCTCGTTTGACCAACTCGGAATCCGCCGTTGCGCTGCCTTCCGCGTGAGCGTCTGGAGTAGTGGAGGCGGGATTCATTGTTTAGTGACGCGTATGGCGCGGGATTTATTCACACGGATTGGTGCTGATTCAACGTCAAACCCTCGCAATTATGAGACAGTCGGCGGGTCGGAGTAATATATTTTAAAAATAATCTTGCCACATACGTCATGTTGTATGTAAAAAGACCCCCTGTTATTCAAACCAACCATACTAATATGAAAAAGTTATTCAATATCCTCACTATCGCCGCCGCCTTCACACTGACCGTTCCTGCATTCGCCAAGGACGCAGTTAAAAAAGAAGCCGCTCCAGTCGCCAAACCGGCGGAAAAGAAAGAAGAAGCCAAGAAGATGGACCACCTTCCCCTCTACGGTGAAGTCGTTTCCATCACGGATACGCTTCTCACAGTAAAAGGCGGCAAAGACAAGCCTAATCGTGAGTTTGTCATCGACGCTGAAACCAAAATCACCAAGGACGACAAACCCGCCACCGTTAAGGACGCTACTGTCGGTCACTGGGTTGGCGGTTCCTACAAAAAAGGAGACAAGGAAAACACCCTCCTTTCCCTCAACCTGAGCGCAAAGCAGAAGGAAGAGAAAAAAGCCGAAGAAAAGAAGCCTGCTACCCCAGAGACCAAGAAGAAAGTTAAATAATCTTTTGGCTCTTAACTGATTCATCACTGAGCGGCACCGTGGGCAACCCGGTGCCGCTTTCTTTGGGACTCGTTGGGACATCATTCACATTTTGCTGCGCCCGAACACTGGTTCGGGCGCGTAAAATGATTTACAAAAAAAACCATCCCATGCCATGTTGACCGCCACTATGCTCCACGCCACATCCGCCGCTTCCCGCACGTTTCCGCCATTCGATCTCGCCCGGCTTTTGGAAACCGTGTTCGAGCCGACTTTTGGTCGCCGCATTTGCGTCTTGATCGACCTCCCCGATCTGGCCGAAGCCAAGGACAGGGCGTTCCTGAAAAATCCTGAGCGCAAAATCCAGCAGCGCGCGCACGAGCATTTTTATTTGGGCCTGCAAAACGGCGTGATGGACGAGCTCGCGCTCAAGGGTGGCGAAATGTTTGCTTACACTCAGACTGGCGGCAGCAATCTGGATATGCCCGATGAATGCGTGGACATGACCGGCAAAAAGCTCAGTTTGGAAAAGGACATTTATCCGAACTACGACATCATCCTGTGCATCTCTACTTTCAGCGCCACTGCGCCGCTGACCGCGTTTGCCAAGAAATATGGCTTCCGTGGTGCGACTCTGCACGGCGTGAATGAAATCATTCTCAACACCGGTCTCGCCGTGGATTACAACGTTGTGAGTCGCGATGCAGAAAAGCTCCGCCGCGCGATGACCAAGGCCGACTGGGTGGAAATTGATTTCACCGTGGACGGCCATCAGCCGATGACTGTGCGACTTGAACTCAACGGCCAGGAAGCACAGAAGAGTCACGGCCTTTGCCGGGGCACGACGCCGGACATCGCCAACCTCCCGGCGGGCGAAGTTTATTTTGTTCCCACCGGAGCCGAGGGCGCGTTTCCATTGAAGTATGAAGATGGCACGCTCGGCAAACTGACCGTCACCGGCGGGCGCATCATCAAGGCGGAACTCATCGAAGGAAAACAATCCACCATTGATGAACACAATCGCAAACTCATCGACGACCCGATGACCGGCGTGCTCGGCGAACTCGGTTTCGGCACGCAAGTGCTGCCCGTTTCCGGAGCGGACATCCAAGACGAAAAAGTTCTCGGCACCTGTCATCTCGCCACCGGGCGCGACGATCATCTGGGCGGGCACATCACGCCTGACAAATTCAAGTGTCATCAAAACGCCACGCACGACGACATTTTGTTCGCGCCACACAAGACGCCGAACTTCGACATCAAACAGACGCGGATGTATCGCGACGGGAAAGTCATCGTGCTTAACGAGCACTTCCAGCCGTCGGAATATCTGCTGAAGGCGTTGGCTAACGCGTAGGCCGCAGGTGTCAAACGGCCTGAAATCGCGATGAACATTTACGAGACGCCGAAGCTCCTCGCGGAGTATCTGCTGTTTCATTATGGCGCGGACGAAGACGTGTTGCCGTGGGATTTTGGGCCGAAGGACGCGCTGGGATTTGCGAAACGCAGCGTCAGCGAACTCTTAAATGCGGAACGCGGAATGCGGAA
>JAYVQB010000435.1:0-18270 GCA_043757085.1 Verrucomicrobiota bacterium | reverse complement strand
ATGGGGCGCGGGGTGTAGAAGGAGCCGGTCTGCTTGCGGGCGGTGGTCTTGGTTTCCTCGTTGTAGGAGGCGAGGAGGTTTTCGAAGACTTTGCCGAGCAGTTCGGGATCGAGGGCGATTTCCTGGTCGATGGGGGTGTTCTCGACGATGGTGAACTTGTAGCGGTTCAGGATGTGGATAAGGCCGGTGACCTTTTCCGCTTTGCGCTTCTTGTCGTCATAGACGGCGGAGAGGTCGGCGGTTTCCCCGCTGTCGAAGAAGAGGCGGTCGGGGACGGTGGGGCGTTTCCTGGGGTTGCGGGAAAAGCCGTCCAGGTAGCGCTTTTTGTCGGTTCCGTCTTCGGTGCGGTCGAGGCACTCGAAGAGTCCGCCGTTGAGGAAAGGGATGTCGGCGAAGAGGGCGAGGGCGGCGTCCGGCTCATCGCGGAAGAGGGCTTCGTAGCGGTAGAGGTTGTTGACGTCGTAGGTGGCGCGGTTTTTTTGCCAGCCTTCGTCGGTGGCGAAGACGCGGTAGGCGTTGCCTTTGCCGTCTTTGCCCATGCGCTGGTTGAGCGTGGCAAAGAAGAGGTTTTGCAGGATGGCCTGGTAGTAGGTGGAGCTAGTCTCGCTCTCGGGGTCGAAGCCTTTGAGGATGGTCTTCAGCTCATCGGCATCAAATAACTTCTTTGGAATGAGTTCATCTTTTTCCTTGAGGAACCAGCAGAAGATGAGGCGGGTGAGGAGGCGGATGAGGCCGGTGGCGCGGCGCTTTTCGTCGTCGGCTTCGAGGTCGGCGGGGAACTCGACTTGCGGGAGCGCCCAGAAATACCAGTTGGAGAGTTCCTTGTAGAAGCGCTCGTTGAGCAGCTCGACATTGAATATCTGCTCCCACGCGGCGTGCAGGGTGTCGAAATCGGTGATGGGCTTCTTCTGGGGGTGCTTGAGTTCGGAGAGGGCCAGCGAGGCGAGGATGTCGAGGTGGCCGCGGTGAGGCTGGGCGATGGAGATGTCGCGGATGAGGGTGGCTTTTTCGAGGACATCCTTGCTGTCGTCGATCTTGTTCCGCCGCCGGTTGATCACCGCGATGGTGAGCTGCTCACCGTGCTTGAAGATCACCATGACGGGCATGGGGAAGAGTCGATTGATCTGGCGGGTGATGGCGGAGAACTTACCACGAGCGTAGTCGCTACCCTTTAGCTCGATGGCGATGAAGACATAGGATTTGAGCAGGCTGGTTTTGACAGAATCATCTTTGAATAGGCTCTTGGTGGCAGCGAGTTCCTCGTCAGTGTATTGGAAGAGGAGGTCGGCGGATTTCCAATCGGGGAAGAGGGCTTTGGCTTGGTCGAACGGGTGGCCGGCGGCAAAGTCAGCTAAGAAGTCCTGCGGCTGGGAACCTGCGCCGACGATGAACTTGTCGCTCTGGTAGCCGAGCTTGGCGAGAAGCTGGCGGGCGGCGTTCTTCAGCGGCAGGGATTGAAAATTTGCAAGGGCGGAGCGCATGGAAAAAAGTGGCTAGTGCTGCGAGCGTTGCTTGGGGGCGGGTTTGGCAGGGGCGCTGTCCTCGGAAGGAGAAAGTTGGAGGTAGAACTCGTGGAGTTTACGCTGGAGGATGGTGCGATCAGGGAGCTGGGTTTGATACTCGGCGATGAGAGCGGGCGACAGGGATCTACTGAGAGCGTATTCGACGATTTCTGCGTTCTTGGAAGCACAAAGCAGAAGACCGATGGACGCATTCTCATGTGGCTTCCGCAGGGTGCGATCAACCGCCTCCAGATAGAACTCCAGCTTGCCCAGATGCCCTGGTTCAAACTCTTCAATTTTCAGTTCAATGACGACGAGGCAGTTCAAACCCCGATGGAAAAATAACAGATCGAGAAAGTAGTCCTGCCCTCCGACGGAAAGGTGCTTTTGCTCGCTGATGAAACAAAAATCGCTTCCCAGCTCAATGAGGAACTTGCGCAGATTGGAGACAAGGCCGCGCTGGAGTTCGCTTTCGGAATGGACTTCCGGGAGATCGAGGAACTCCAGGAGGTAGGAGTCCCTAAATACCTCGCCAGCGGTTGGATGTGCGGCACGGAGGGCTGCCGCGATTTGCGGCGGGTTCAAGACGGCGCGTTCAAACAAGGCGACCTTTAGTTGCCGTTCGAGGTCGCGTTTTGACCAGCGTTCGCTGACGGCGAGCCGCAGGTAGAACTCACGTTCTTCAGGCGTTTTGCAGCGTCCCATGATGCGCAGATTGTGCGTCCATGACAATTGTCGTGCCAGTGGAACGACTTTTGTGTCATGGCGGTAAGTCTCGTGGAATTGACGCATCCTAAACAGGTTGGCGCGGTCGAACCCTTTGATGTCCGGTCGCGTTCTGGAGAGATGTCTGGCCAACTGCAAAACCACACCATCACCCCAGACAGCGGTTTCAAGCTTGCGGCTGATGTATTGCCCGACATCCCAATAAAGATCGAGCATGCCGATGTTCGCCTGCTGAAACACACCGTTGCGGGCGACCTCAATAATCTGGATAACTTCACCGAAATCGGCGAGCAAAGTCGTTCCACTGGAACGACTTTTTGCCGTAATCGTGCGCGGCTGGTCTGGCAGTGAATTTTTCTCAAAAGTGATGAGAGGATGGCCCCCGCGTTCGGCGGACTCGGTGAATCGAGGTTGCTTGGAGCGCTGGATTTTCTTTTTCATGGAGCAGGACGCTTGATGACGAGCCAGGTGACGAGTTCGAGGTCGGTCTTTTCGTGGACTTGCTCCTGGGCATTCGGAAGAACGAAATCGCGACCAGATTGCAGACCGGAGGCGGCACGCTTGCGGAAGGTGGCAGCGAGGGCGTCAACGGCTTTTTGCAGAAGGTGGTCGTAGGCTTTCATATCGCTGCCGTGGTTGGTCTGCTGGTCAAAGAGATTGCAGAGTTGGCCGTAGGCTTCCGTTTTGCCCGAACAAAGGACGCGGTAGATGTCGAGAATCTGCTTCGGATGCGCGAAGCCGAAGCGGACGTTGCCGTCGTCGAGGACGTAAACGAGGAAGTAGGGATGGAGCGGATTGATGGCAGTAGCAGGGGCAGCCTGCCCCTGATTTTTGTCAGATAGGGGCGGGCCGCCCCTGCTACAGAAACAGAAGATAACGCCGGGGCCAATGACTTTGTATTCCGGGTGCGGCGGAACGCAGGTGTAGAGGCCAAGGGGAGCGTCATCGAGCGCCTGCTTGTTGGCCTCGATGTATTTCAGGAGTTCGAGGCGGAAGTCGTCGAGGGTGAACTCGGTGAGGGAGACGCTGTCGCCGAGGTCTTCGATGTCGAGGACTTCGTCCTTGAGCCGGAGGAGTTGCTTGTCGCGGTAGCGGAGGTCGTCGGCGATGAGGTCTTCAATCTCCTCGTTCTTGAGCACGTTGTCCGCGAAGGTGGCGGAGAGGTCCACGAGTGCCATGCGGGCTTCGACGCGGTTCTTGAGATTGATGTATTTGTTGAGGTCTTCCGTGGGCCAGAAGTTCACGAGATGCACCGAGTGGCTGACGCTGCCGATACGATCAATCCGCCCGAAGCGCTGGATGATGCGGACGGGATTCCAGTGGATGTCGTAATTGACGAGGTAATCGCAGTCCTGAAGGTTCTGGCCCTCGCTGATGCAGTCCGTGGCGATGAGCAGATCGATCTCGCCGGTCTGCGGCATGGAGGGAATCTTGGCGCGGTGCTTCGCTCGCGGGGAGAAATTGGTGAGGATTTGGTCGTAGGCGCTCTCGCCAAAGGTCGTGCGGGTATCACCGCCGCCACAGACGAGGGCCACGTGGATGGGCGTAGCAGGGGCAGCCTGCCCCTGATCGTATTCAACCAAAGGCGTGCCGCCCGTGCTGCTTTTCAGATGCTCTGTCTTTGGATTGCTCCGTATGTAATGCCTAAAAAGATCCAACTCCTGCCAATCACGGACGATATGATCATAATACTCTTCTTGCCAAAGAGAGCCTCGCTGTCCGAGAACCTTGTTGATCTCCTTGGAGGTGAAGCTCTTCCAAGAGTGCAAAATATCGGGAAGCTTGTGCCCATTAATCGGCTTGACCAGGACATGCACATGGTTGGGCATGATCACGAACTCATCAAGGATGTAGCGTTCCGAATCAAAGTGTCGCAAGTTGTCCACGACGATTTTCTGTAGTTTGGGGTTGGCAAGGACACAGCTTCCATGACCAGCGTCCAGCCATTCTTCCTTGCGCAGGAATAGATCATCATACTCGCGCCGAATGTCATCGGACCATGGCTCGGGATGAAATTGCAGCCAGCGCTGTATCTCGTTATTCCACTGCGCCAGCTTTTCCTGTGGAACGGAGTCAGCAAGGCGATAGGTGATGAAGTAGGTGGCATCGTCCTGAGTCCAATGCGGGAGGTTTTGATGAGTGATCCGTGTGCTGCGATGCTGAGCGAACGAGATGAACGCGGTAGCAGGGGCGGACTGCCCCTGAACGGAGTCAAACAGGGGCGGGCCGCCCCTGCTACTGAGCAACGATTCGTAGAGGTAGGTGGCCGTGTCGGCAAAGGCGGTGAAGACGAGAACCTTTCGGTTTGGCTCACCGAGCTTGTTCGTCGTGGGCTTGGCGACTTTGGCGGCGATGAGCCGCTTGAGTTCGTCGAGCTTGGCGTCTGTGGCGGGCGTGACGTCCTGGGCGGCATTGTAAAGGATACGGAGCTGGTCTTTGTCGCTCTTGAGGGCCTTGAGCCATCCGTCTTCACCGTCGAGGCGGAGGTGATTTAACCGGAACTTCAATTTTCCACCGACCTGCAAGGCGTCCTCCATCTCCTCGTCGTGGCCGGGGTCGTCGAGTTCCAGTTCCAACTCGTCGGATTCGGGGTTCTGTTTGGGCAATGTCTGGAAGTTTGTGATTTTTTTCTCGAGTCCCTCGATCTTGGCAATCGTGCGCGCCATGGTGATCTCGAAAGATTTCACGGAACTTTCGAGGCGCTTGAGGAAGTTCACCTTCATCATGCCGATGAGATGATGCTCGCGAACCGCTTGCGTGATGTTTGAGGCACCTTTGTGCTCATACTCCGCCTTGTGCTCCTCCCGCACGAAGCGTGAGGGGTTATAAAGCGAGAGGGTATAGGCGTTGATCTCGTCGTTGAGCTTGTCGTAAGAAAGAAAGCGTCCTTTGAGGTCGATTTCAGGGTAAATGGAGATGGGCTTCTCGCGCTTCGGGAAGCCGCCGAGTTGCGCGACGGTGGCCTTGTAGTATTTCTGAATGTGTTTGCGCGAGCGGGCGATGGTCAGCTCATCGAGGAGCTTGAAAAAGGCGGCGCCAAGCTTCTCCAGCAGTTCTCCCGTCTTGCGCTCGGCAGTTTGCTTCTTGGCCCAATGGGAGAAGACCTTTTGAGCGCTGGCGAGGGTTTCCTTGAGACTGCCGACGCCGATGGATTCCGCAAAGGCGTCGTCCTTGTTCTCGGTGAGGAAATAAAGCTGGTTGCGGAGGTCTTTGAGGTCGTTGTTGACCGGCGTGGCGGAGAGCAGAAGGACTTTGGTTCGCACGCCGGATTTGATGATGTCGTCCATGAGCCGCTGGTAGCGGCTCTTGCGGATGATGTTGCCTTCCTCGTCTTTCTTGCCGGGGGTGTTATTCCGGAAATTGTGCGACTCGTCGATGACGATGAGGTCGTAGTTGCCCCAGTTCAGCGTCGCGAGATTGATGTCGCCAGAATAGCCGGTCTCGCGGCTGAGGTCGGTGTGCGAGAGAACGTCGTAGCGGAAGCGGTCGTCGATGAACGGATTGAGCAGGCTGTTGGAGCGATAGACGGTCCAGTTATCCCGCAGCTTCTTCGGGCAGAGAACCAGGACGCGCTCGTTCTTCAGCTCGAAATATTTCATCACGGCGAGTGCCTCGTAGGTTTTCCCCAAGCCGACGCTGTCCGCAATGATGCAGCCGTTGTGCTTCAGGATTTTGTTGATGGCACCCTTGGCCCCGTCTTTCTGGAACTCGTAGAGAGCTTTCCAGATGTCCGTCTCGAAGAGGCTGGTCTTGCCGAGGTCCGCGTCCGTCTTTCCAGCGTCGCCGAGGAACTTTTCGAAGATGTGGTAGAGCGTCTTGTAGTAGATGAACTCGGGCGTGTGGTTTTCGTAGAGCTGCTTGAGGTAGTTGAGAACGTCCTGCTTCACGTCCTTGACCAGAGTGTCGTTATTCCAAAGCTCGTCGAACCACTGTTTGAGTTCCTGACGGTCACGGTTGCCGTCCACGATGAGGTTCAGCTCGATGTTGTTGCCCGCATTGCCGAGGCCCAAGCCGCGCACGGTGAAATTGGAGCTGCCGAGAATGGCGTCCTCCACGCCAGCGGTGGCGACGTGATACATTTTCCCGTGAAGGAGGTTGGATTGCTTGATGGTCTTGATGGCAACCTTGCGCTCGATCCAGTCGGCGCACTCCTTGGCGACACGTTTCTGCTGGAGCTTGTTCGCAAGTTCCAGACCGTCAGCGTCGATGATGAACGCCTTCTTCTCTGTCTTGCTCGGGTCGAGGCGGTTTACGAAGGACGGCTCGCCAAAAAGGAAATCGAGGTGGTCAATGCTGTTGAGGCAGTCCTTGAGGGCGTCGTAGGCGTAGATGGTGAAGTAAGCCGAGACGATGGAGAGCTTGGAGCCGCTGCGGACTTGTTCCCGCAAGAAATCGGCGACAGTTCCGCGAGTATGGTTGTCGCGCAGGCCGGAGTTATTGGAAGGAGGAGGCATTCAAAACCGAGAGTGAGTTATGAGAGGGCTGCCTCAAAATTCCCTACCACTTCTCCCATCACCACCGTGTAGGTCAAGGTGTGATGTGCCAGATCAACATTAGGCAGAAAATCATCATCGAAGCTGGAGAGCAGTTGTTGGATGTCGTCTTCTTTCCAGCCAGCATCCTTCAGCAGGATCACCGTGCCGCTCACGGTTCCGTTGGCGAGGTAGTGTAGATCAATCGCGGCGACTTCTTTCCCGTCTCGCATGGCGAGAAAGCGTTCCGAGGACGGTGTGCGCAGGGTTCGTTGCCAGTTGAGGTTCATGTTTGGGAGAGGTGATGGATGATCCAGAATGCGGCAGGCGCAAGCACTGCACCCAGCAGAACGAGGCATCCTTTGCCGCCGCCAGTGTAGCGCACTCCGGTGCCGGGGATGCTGAAGGTGTTGTAGCGACGCCCACTGCCGCTGATGCCAGTGCGGAATCCTTTGCCCCCCACCGAGAAGCCGACTCCGCGACCGCTGAGATTCACGCGGAACGGACCGAGTCCGACGGATTTGCGATAGTAGAAGCCCATGGTAGAAAAATAATTACTCGAGTGTGAGGGGAAGTTCAGTTCGATCAATAGGATTCATGCGTGGGCGAGTTTTTTCGCAGGGCGGATTCCGGCAGTGAGCTGGCGACGTTTTTTGGCGAGGGCACGGAAATCGCACTCTACCTGTAACCCGTGCCAGAAGCCTTCGGACTGGCCAAAAAAGACACCGAAGCGAATGGACATGGACGGGGTGATGGCGCGACGACCGAGGACGATCTCGTTTATGGCACGCGGTGGCACGCCGATGGCACGGCCCATGGCGTTCTGAGAAATGCCCATGGGATTGAGGTATTCTTCCAGCAATATTTCTCCGGGTGTGATGGACGGGTTCATGGCTGTAACGTATGGCGTTATAGGGTATAAAGTCAATGGTAATCAACTATGGCAACATCGGATGGCCCGGATTCCGTCCAGCGAAAGACGATCCGCCACTGATCGTTGACGCGGATTGAATGTAAACCAGCGAAGGAACCCCGCAGGGATTCTAGGCGGTTTCCAGGTGGCACAGCCAGATCCGCTATCCTGGCGGCACGATTCATTTGCATGAGCTTGCGCAAGGCGACACGGGCAACGGAGGCAAAGCGACGGTTCCTTTCCTCCAGAAAAAGCTGCCGGGTGTCGGAGTCAGCAAATGACTGGATCATATTTTGATACCTGCGGATTTTTGACGGCAGAAACTCATGACATGGATTGTGAACTGATTGTGGATAAAAACTTTGTTCTTGGCAAACTCCAATTATTTTTTTTGCTTACTATTGATAACTAAACTGAAAGCAGGAGATCATTAGAATGCGTGTTGTTCCTGCCATTCAAGCATCCGGTGATGGATGTCGTGATAGGCGGAGATTTTGCTGCGCTGATTGGGGTTGCTGACGATGGCGTTTTTGAAATTGCCGTAGTCAATGCTGGCGATGAGTGCATCCATGAAACGCGATAAGTCCGCAGCCGGACATAGAATGCGCCAGGGGTAGTCGGAATTTTTGTAAGAAGCGACAGGTGTGCCGGTGCCGACGGCTAGGGCAAGTTGCTCCAAGTCCTCGCGTGAACGGGCACGAATATGAAAGGTGTCAGCGTCTTTCCTGACGATGGAGAAGAATCCAAGCTGGGTGCAGAGCCACATGGGCAATCAGATTTGCGGGTGGGTGCGGTGCCTCATTTGGCCCCCTTGCCATTGGATTTTTCCTTCTCCTCCTCAGCCTTCGTTTCCTCCTGCACGAGCTGGCTCATGGAAGCATCAAAGTCTTCCGAGTGGATGCCCATGGACTTGCGTCGCATGGAGCTGATTTTGCGGCTGATCGCCTTGTTGCTTCCAATGATTGCCTCTTGGCAGAATCTAACATTCCCGCTGGAGTGAGCCGCCATGTTCATCCGGGATGCGGTGGCGATGGCGTCCTGGTTGGCGGCGAGGAAGATGAACTCCCAGCCGTATTTCTCCTGCTGATGCTTGATGCGGGCGGCGATGTCCTTGGCGGCGAAGCGTTCCGAGGAGTTTTCTTCGCCATCGGTGAACACTGCGACGATGACCTTGCCGGGACGTTCTTCCTCCGGCGTGGCGGCCATGCGTTTGCCAAGGGTGTCAATGGTTTCGCCAATAGCATCGAGCAGGGCGGTGCTACCGCGTGGAACGTAGGTGCTGGCATCAAGCTGTGGAACCTGTTCCACGGGACGGGCCACATAAGGCACGAGGTATTCGTTGTCGAAGAGCACCAAGGTGAGCCGGGCATCGCCGGGCACGTCGAGTTGCTGTTTGATGAAGTCATTGTAGCCGGTGATCGCAGGCTCTTGCATGGATTGCATGGAGCCGGAGCGGTCGAGAATGTAGGCGATTTCGATGAGGTTGGGGTTCATGGCTTTCGATATTTGGGGCGGGAGGCGGGGTGGCCTCGGGTTGGTGTAAGGCTGGGCGGGGCATTGGATCGGCCTCGGACAAAATTGCTACGGCGGCAACTTGGAGCTGCGTGCAATGCGGTCATCTTAACGCTCTATATATACACGTCAAGCGTATTTAACGACGTATATAGGTTATATTGCCAGCCTGCTTTGCCCGGCGATTTAGAAACGACTCCGCACGATTCCCAAAATGACAAGAAAGACCGTCAGTGGCAGGATCACAATCAGGAAATAGGCTCCAGTCTGTGTCTCGAAGACGGTTGCCAGCATGCTTGAAGGGAGGTGGCCAGAAACGAACATTGTGGATGGGGTGCCTGGCGTTTCCGAGCAAAGTCCGCAGTTGCAGAGTTCGCTTAAGAAATCTAAATTAAATCATTGCGGGCGTGCAAGCCGCCTGCAACGTATCAATCATGTCGCATCACATAAACCTGTCAAGCGTGTTTAACGATGGGTAACGCCACCAATCCCGAACAGTGGGCCGCGCAGGAGCGGCTCCGCTTCATTGAGAAATGCGCCTTCTGGCGCGGCACGGTCAACCGTCTGGATTTGCAGACCGTGTTTGGCGTGTCGCAGGCCCAGACTTCCGCTGACTTGCAGAAGTATCTGGAACTCAATCCCGGTTCCCTGATCTACAGCTTGAACCGCAAGCGTTACGAGGGGGCGCCGGTCATGAAGTGCAAACTGCACGAACCCAATCTGGAAGACGCACTGGCCTTATTTCTCTCAGCGCAGGATGTGCCATCAGGTTTTGCTAGGCGCACAGCCATCGGTGCCGCCTTGAGCAGTGAATCCGTGGCCGGCGTGGAGTTACCGCCCCGCGATGCATCAGATGGCACCCACCGGGCAGTGTTCTACGCCACGCTACACAAGTTGAGGGTGCGCATCCATTATCTTTCGCTCAGCGGGAAGAAAAACGGCTGGCGCTGGATCGCCCCTCACGCCTTTGGGCATGACGGCTACCGCTGGCATGTGCGGGCCTGGTGCGAGGAGAGCAAGGACTACCGCGACTTCGTGCTCAGCCGCATCAAGTCTGCGGACTGGCCCACGGAATCCGCTTCTCCCGAGAGCAAGGACAAGGACTGGAACACCTGGCTGCGGCTGGTGCTGGTGCCGAACAAGAATTTGTCAGCCGATCAACAGCAGGCGCTGAGCACGGACTATGGGATGCGGGGCGGCAAGCTGATCTTGCCAGTGCGCAAGGCGATGCTCGACTACACGCTGGCCCACCTGCGGCTTCCTGCATCTAATGGTCGTAACGTCCCGCCACATCTGACGGTGGACAAAATTATCCAATAAGCATACTTCCCTCACGCATGAACCAAATCCAATTCGTCAAGCCTTACCGTTACTTGGATCACTCGAAACCACGTTGACGCCAGAACAACTGGAGGAATGACGGCGCAGAGCAGAGGAATTCAGTCGGATGCGGGCTGGCAGCGTGGTAGAATCTTAGCGTTCGCAGTGACAAGTGAATGTGATGATCGCATTCGCGAAGCTACGAACCAGCGGTTATTACGTGTTGACATTAACACCTTTCGTGATAGTAAATTCATATCATGAAAACCGCGACCGTTGCCGACCTGCGGAACAACTTCAGGCTGGTTTCTTCTTGGATTGAGCACGGGGAAACCGTTCGCATCATCAAGCGTGGCCGTGCTTTTGCCCAACTTACTGCCATCCCGGCGGCTGAGACTGGCGGCAAACTTGTGAAGCCCGACATCATGGCTCAACTCAAAGAAGTGTGGGGAGATCGGGTCTTCTCGATGGATGAAGTCAAAGCCATGAGGGCTGATGAACTAGAGGCCGATCTTGGATGATTGCTTATCCTGATACCTCGTTTCTGTGCGCCATGTATCGGCAGCAGGACAACTCGCGGCTTGCCGCCAACTACTTTGCTGGAATGCCGGAACCTCTGCATCTGGCTTCCCCTTTGTTGTTCGAGTTCCGGCAGGCCACGCGCTGGCAGGTTTTCCTCCATTCCCACAATTCTGCAAAAGGGTTTGATCGGAGCACTGCGGTCGCTGCCTTGGGTAAACTCCAGGCCAATATTGCGACTGGCGCAGTAGTGGTCGTGCCGATCGATTGGGCGGATGTGGCAAGCATTGCTGAGCGGCTTTCATCACAATACACATGGACGGAAGGACACCGTGGCTTTGACGTGCTTCATGTGGCGACTGCCTTGCATCTGGGCGTCGCTCATTTTCTCACCTTTGATGACAATCAGAAAAAACTCGCCGAGGCTGAAGGTCTCGCAGTGCCGCTATGATGTTGACCGTGTTGCACACGCTGGGAATCAAAATAGCGCCGCTTCCGCCCGCACAGGAAAGTTCGGAGTCTCGTCATGGGCAGGTTTTTGAAAGCGATAAAACCGGGAAGGATTCCAAGCCATGACGCGCACATTGGACGTGTATCTTCACCAACATTTGGCGGGGCACCTCGTTCAGGATCAGCACGGCCAGATGGCATTTGAATATGCCGAAAGCTGGCTGCGAAAACCCCATCCCCATGACCGTTTCAAAACTTATCCAAGGGCGCTGCCAAGTAACAATAGGGAAGTTTAAAAAATAGCTGCGATGGTTGCCGCTCAGAAGCTAGCGGTTTCGCGGATTGTCGAGTGACAACAGACGCCTTGAGATTCCGTTGCGCTTCACCAGAGAATCCAGCGCCACGATCATGAAGTTGGCGATGGGGCCGAGGAACTGGGAAATCCAGCCACCATGCCAAACCTGAGTGCTCTTTGCTATGGGCCTGTCCTGTGTTGATCAAAGAAAAGACAGCGTGAATCACCCGACGGCGAATTCAGTATTTGAGTGCATGGAGAAATTTACGGGCCGACGAACTAGAGGCCAATCTTGGATGCTGGCGGAAGGGGTGGGAGTCGAACCCACGGTAGCTTTTGACTACGCTCGATTTCGAATCGAGTGCCTTAAACCACTCAGCCACCCTTCCATTTAATGATTTGCGGTAAGCAAATACATCGGCTGCCGGATTTTTGCAAGCTGGCGTTCGGCTTTCCACGCTCGGTTTCAGGCGGAATCCCTTCGAGACCATTCGCATTTTTTGAAGGGGTCGGAACGGTGCCTTTTCTTCATTATGAAGAACTTCGGAAGCTTGGTCGCGGACGGTTTACAAGTTTGACGGACTTGACTCTCAGATGCGTATTTTTCACGCTGAAAAAATGTAATTCAATTTGTTGGCTAGTCGTTGCGAGAGAGACGCAAGGGATTGTAGATTTTACTTGGAACACCCCAAGATGTTGTGCATCTTGGTAACCGCGCCGCCAATATATAGTGGTTATAACCATTGCCACGACTTCTTGCGCTATCGCAGGAATCAAGCCGAAACTCACATTTTTGTCACAATTCTCTGTTCTCAACCTCACTCCCAACAAAATAATTCAAATGGAAAAAGTTTACGAAATCGGCCCCCGGAAATTCGTGCTTGATGAAGACAAGGCGGAAGCTGCCTTCGCCGCCAAGCGAGTCATCAATGGACGCAAAAGCATGTGCTTCAATCTGCTCCCGCTCAAGTATGCTTGGGCTTACGATTTGTATCGCGCGATGAAGTCGAACCACTGGGAGCCGGAGGACATCACGATGCAGAAGGACATCGAGCAATGGCGCTCGACGGATTTTCTAACGCAGACTGACCGCTGGATCATCATGATGGGCATCGGCTACTTCTCCGCAGCGGAGGGGATTGTCGGCGACAATGTGCAGCACGTCGTGCGTGAACTCGTGACGGCACCAGAGTTGAAGCTGGTTCTCGGGCGTCATGCGCATGAGGAAAACATCCACGCGGATTCTTTGCTCTACATGATCTCCTCATTGGGCATCAATCCGCATGAGTGCGAGGCAATGTTCGAGGACATCCCGAGCATTGTGAAGAAAAACGAATTCGTCACTCGCACCTCGCACGCGCTCCGGCGCGATCTGGACCTGACGCTTCCGGAGAACAAGCGGCTGTTGGCGAAGAACATCTTCGTGTTCGGCCAGTGCATGGAAGGCACGCAGTTTTATGGATTGTTCGGCATGATTCTCAGTCTCTACCGCCAGAACAAGTTCCCCGGCATCGGCACCATGTTCCGCTACACCTTGCGCGATGAGAGCAATCACATCAAAGTTTTCCGCCAACTGTTCTCCGACCTCATTGATGAAAATCCCGAAATCTGGACAACGGAGTTCCGCGAGGAGCTGGTGGACTTGATGAAAGAGGCAGTGGCACTAGAGAAAAACTTTATCCGCGACTGCCTGCCAGTGGCTGCGGTGGGGCTTACCTCGGAGGAGTTTGAAACTTACATTGATTACATCGCCGACCACCGGCTCAAGAGCGTGGGACTGCCTCCGATCAATCCACCGATCAAATGCCCGCTGCCTTGGCTCGCGGAAATGATGGACTTGAAGCTGGAGCAGAATTTCTTTGAAGGCAGGCCCACTGATTATCAGAAAAGTTCCGCGCTTGTCGAAGCAGCGGACGACGAATATTGACCTCTGGCTCTGCGCTCCAATCACGCATCGCTTTCTCCCGCCAAAACTCCCGCCAGCAACACCCAGCCCCATTCCAACACCATGATCGCACGCAACGTTTACCACGAAGATCGGGGAATCAAAACTCTCCTCGGTAAATCCAAAGAAGAAAAACCGCGCTTCGACTGGCGCGGTGCCACCTGCGGCGGCGATGCCAATGGTGCCACCGCCTTCAAGGTTCGCGTGCTCGATGAGCACCGTGACTTCGATCTGGGCGAGATTGCTGATACCATCGGCAATGCGCTCGCTGACCTCTTGCTCGCGCGCAACAAGGATGAGAGCGACATCTTCACCGAGGAGAACCAGGTTCGTGTGAAATTTTTCAGCCTGCAGGTGGCGCAGGAGCTGCATGAGCGCGCGAAAAACGTTGCGCTGGAAATGGGCGATGAAGTCAATGCCCTTTCAGCCCAGGACATTTATCACGCCATCGAGCATGTGCTCATCCGCCAGAACGCGCATGATGTTGCGCGCAGCATCATCGCCCGTCGCCAGCGCTTTGAGAATCTCTCTGCCACGCGCTCGTCCACACCGATGGCGCTGCTAGTGCCGACCAAGGTCATCCGCCGCAACGGCCAGATGGTCACATGGAATCCGAACAAGATCGAAGCCGCCGTGTGCAAAGCCTTTGTCTCCATCGAGCAAGACGCCGCACCCGCGCGCCTCATCTCGGAGGCCGTCACGCAGCGCATGATCGCCGATGGCGCGCAGCACATTCACATCGAGCAGGTGCAAAACATCGTCGAGGAAGAACTCATGCGTCAGGGCCATTACGGCGTAGCTCGCGCTTACATTCAGTTCCGCGCCATGCGCACCGATGGTCGCGAACGTGAGACGCGGGAGAGCGCCCTGCGCGCCGTAGAACCTGCGATGGACGACGGCCAGCAGGAAATGGTGGTCATGCGCATTGATGACAAGACCACGACGCTCTGGGACGGCGTGGATTTGAAGAAGCGCATCGACTATGCCATGCTCGGCCTCGACTTGTGCCTTACGCGCTCAGAGATCGAACACGAACTGCGCCGCTCACTGACCGGGGAAATTACGCAGGAGCATCTCAAGCAGACCGTTATTCTCAATGCCAAGAGCTTGATGGAGCAAGATGCGGACTTCGCGAAATTCGCCGCGCGCATCCTTCTCACTTACATCTACGAGGAAGTCCTCGGCTGGGATATTTTGCGCGACGGCATTGGCGCACTCGTCGAATTCCATCGCCGCGCCTTCAAGCGCAACCTCCAGCGCGGTGTGGAGATTGAGCGCTACAACCCGCGCTTGCTCAAGATGGATCTCGACAAGCTCGCCGCTGCCCTCGAACCCGCAGCGGATATGGACTTCGATTTCCTCGGCATCCAGACTCTATTCGACCGCTATCTCATCGTGGACAAGACGGCGAAACCCTCCCGCCGACTGGAGACACCGCAACTTTTCTGGATGCGCGTCGCCATGGGACTTTTCGTGCAGGACGACAACCCTACGGAGAAAATTATTTCTCTTTATCGTCTCTACAAAGGACGCCGCTTCTGCTCCAGCACGCCCACGTTGTTCAACAGCGGCACGCTCCATTCGCAGCTCTCATCGTGCTATCTCTACAAGGTGGACGACAGCATCGAGTCCATCATGATCCGCGGCATCGCAGAGAACGCCTTCCTTTCCAAGTGGGCCGGCGGACTCGGCGGTTCATGGACTTCCGTGCGCGGCACGGGCGGCTATATCAAAGGCACCAATGGCGAGTCGCAAGGCGTCATCCCGTTCCTCAAACTGCACAATGACCAGCTCGTTGCTGTTAATCAGGGCGGCAAACGTCGCGGCTCCGGTTGCGCTTATCTTGAAACTTGGCACAACGACATCGAGGACTTCCTCGACCTGCGGAAGAACACTGGCGACGAACGCCGCCGCACGCACGACATGAACACCGCGAACTGGGTTCCCGACTTGTTCATGAAGCGGCTGGAGAAGCGTGAAAGCTGGACCCTTTTCCGCAGCAATGAAGTGCCTGATCTTCACGAAACCTACGGACGCAAGTTCGAGGAACGCTACACGCATTACGAAGCGCTCGCGCAGAAGGGCAAAATCTTCGGGCGACAGATTCCCGCGCTGGATTTGTGGAAGACCATGCTCAAGAGCCTCTTTGAGACCGGCCATCCTTGGATCACCTTTAAGGATCCCTGCAACGTCCGCAGCCCGCAGGATCACTGCGGCGTCATTCACAGTTCCAATCTTTGCACCGAGATCACACTGAACACGAGCGAAGACGAAACCGCTGTCTGCAACCTCGGCTCCATCATCATCGAAAACCACCTCGACGAAGCCGCGAACCTCGATCACGCCAAGCTGCGCGAATCCATCCGAGCCGCTGTCCGCGCGCTCGATAATGTCATTGACATCAACTTCTATCCGACCGAAGCCGCGAAACGCGCCAACCAGCGTCATCGCCCCATCGGTCTCGGCATCATGGGTCTGCACTTTGCACTTTTCCGCAAGGGGCTGCCCTTCGCTTCCAAGGAAGCCATCGAGTTCAACGACGAAGTCATGGAAGCCGTCGCTTACTACGCCTACGAAGCCAGCAGCGACCTCGCCGCCGAGAACGGAAAATATTCCAGTTACGAAGGCAGCAAATGGTCACGTGGACTTCTTCCGCAGGACACGCTCGACCTTCTCGAAGACGAACGCGGAGACACAATTGACGTTCCCCGTGGCGGTCGCATGAACTGGGAACCGCTTCGCATGAAGATCGCTACGCAGGGCATGAGAAATAGCAACGTCCTCGCCATCGCGCCCACCGCGACCATCAGCAACATCATGGGCAGCAGCCCTTGCATCGAGCCGATCTTCACCAACTCCTTTGCCAAGGGCAACCTCAGCGGAAACTTCTGCGTCCTCAATCCTTACCTCGTGAAAGACCTCAAAAAGCGCGGACTCTGGACGAATGAAATCCGGCAGGAAATCAAATATCACGACGGCGAGATCGGCAGCATTGATGGAATCCCGGCGGACTTGAAGCGCAAATACGCCACTGCCTTCAGCATTGATTACAACTACCTCCTCGATGCCGCCGCGCGCCGCCAGAAGTGGATTGATCAAAGCCAGTCGGTGAATCTCTTCTTCGCCAGCACCGACTTGCGCACTCTCAGCCACATGTATCGCGCCGCTTGGCGGAAGGGTTTGAAGACGACGTATTATCTCCGCACTCCCAGCGCCAGCAACATCACCAAAGCGACTGATTCCGGCAAAGCCGATGCTGCGGTGGCCTCTGGCTCTGCCGGCGGTGCCGACCCCGAGGAATACAAACGCTGGTTAGCCGAACAGAAGCGCAAAAACGAAGCAGGCGAAGTCTGCGACTCCTGTCAGTAAGCCAGACGGTCAAATCAAACGCGGCAGGGAGAAATTTCCGCTGCGTTTTTTTGTGTTTGTTATTGAGGCTGTCACGAGCCTCTTGTTGAGCAATGGCCTTAACAAGCTGATCGGCATGAAAGTCGCGAAGCGTCTTCGGAGTGCGCCGGTTCTGCGGCGCTTTTGTAGGCTGAAAGATTGTGTCAGCCGGATGATCGGGGCATTGGGCGCGAAGGCGCAACTCACAGGGGCAAACCCATCCGCCATTGCGCAACGTCACAGCCTACCCAACACAAGCGCCATAGAGAACCCAATCGCGAAGCCGGGGTTATCCTGCTGCGCAGGTTCTGCGGTTTGGCTTCGCTTCAGTAATGCCGCTCATCGCGGCAGGGCAGTGTTCAACCATGGGTGTAAGTTGCTGGCTCGAAGTGAGACCAATGAGCTAGCGACGCTTTGTGCTCGCAGCAATACACCCTTTAGTGTTAGGCCATTTTGGATGTTTCACACTTATTTCACGCTCTCCAAATCCTTCACAATCGCCTCCACCAGCCTAGCATGGCGAATCATGTCCTGCTCGGACTTCATTTCATTGTCGTAATTGAGCCCGTAAGGCCAAAAGTGCATATGGTCGCCGTGAAGCTGGGCGTTCCGATCATTGGTGAACTCCTGGAGAAGTTTGTTGGCCGCTTTGCCCTGCCATCGGTGATCGACCATCAACTTGTTCCAGTTGCGGTGCTGCCCTACGCCCATGCAATGGCCTAACTCGTGCAGTATGGTTCGCGTGTTGCGGCTGCCCCCCACCCGGATCGCGCCGTTGATGTTTGCATCGGCGGTCGGCGTGTCAGGGCTGAAGGTCACAGTCACATGTTTTTTGAGCTTCGTGTAGCGGTTGTAGTATCCCACCGCCACCTGTATTGACTTATCAATTTGGTCGAAAAGCTTTCGCTGCTCCGCCGTCGCCTCCTTCGGACGTTGGAAAGTGTAGGTAACGTTTCTCGTCGCCGATTTAGGGGGCGATGCTTCCGCAAGAATCTGGACGGAAGATGAGAAAATGAGCAAGGCAGCGAGTAAATGAGTGTGAAAGTGCATGGCAAGCTAAGTGTAGTTTATTATTTTTGGAAGTGAGCGCGAAAGTGGCCTAACGACCCCAAGCTCAGCGACGGGCCTGGCTGGCGCGGCCCGTGCATGGCGGGTGGAAAGGCGGCGGTGGAAGCACGCGCCGTGACACGCGGAGCCATTCGCTGCAGCGCATGTTGAACGAAGCCGCT
>JAYVQB010000434.1:0-4661 GCA_043757085.1 Verrucomicrobiota bacterium | reverse complement strand
AACAGCACCAGCAGCAGGGTTTTGTGATACTCAAAGCCTAAATTCATGACCTCGGTGACCGTGCTGTGAAAGATAAAAAGACTGATTCCAAAAAAGAGGGCCGTGCGGCGGTTGAGCACACCGAGAAAGGCGAAGAATTCCAGCGGCAGCGCCGCGCTAAGTAGAATCGTGGCCACCCAGGGGTGATCGATAATGGATTGTGCCAGCCATTGCACATCGTTGCCCGGGCCGGTGTCGCCATATTTTGCCATGCCGCTCGACTTGACGATTTGGAGACTGAAGTGGGGGGAATCACGGAACCAGAAGCCGCGACTCTCTATAAGTTTGCTAATTGCCGAGACTACATAAGTGGACATCACGACTTGTCGCGCCCAGTCTGCGGCGAGCTGGGCAGGGGTGAGGCTGCCACGCGGAAGGAGGTTGCGGCGTCGCAAGGTCGCGCACCACAAGGCGGCGAGCCATTGGGAAAGAAGCACGATCGTGGTGATTTGGACAGTGTGATTGATCGCGCCTTGTGAATTCAAGAGCGTGCCCATGGCGAAGCTCAACGCCAGCGGGAGCACCAGCGTAAACACTGCGGCGATGTCGAAGACGTAAAGCAGCAGGCAGACGGCAGCGAGCGGCGAGAGCCAGGCTATGATTTGCGGGTTCCCGCAAAAGGTGACATCAAACCACACGGCGATCCCGTGAGGCCGTGGCTGCGTGGTGAAAGTTAAAGGGCGGCAAATGGGTGGCCATGCACACCACGCGATGCCCGCACGGAAGAGAAAAGTTTCCCATGCGGCGTGATGTATTGGCTCCCAAGCAAACATCGATTGCAGCCATGCGAGCCAGCCGGAGCGGGGAGATGATGGTGCAGAGTCGGCGGCCATCAGATGTCTCCCACGCGTTTGGTTTTCTGAACGATCTGTCCGTTTTCAAGTGTGATGTCCACCTGGTGCAGCCGGAAGCCTTTGTGTTTTTTGACTACATCCTGATTAGGACTGGAATCTCGAAGCTGGCGCAGAATGGCATCGCCTGCGGGTCGGCATTCTTCACCGGTCATCTGAACGATCTTTTTGGAGTATTTGCCGCCCTGCTTTTCGGCCTCGCCTTTAAGGCGCTTGACCTCCGTTTTCAGCAAGGCGTCATAGCCCTTTTTCACTGCGGAAGGCCAAGTGCCAAACGTCTGCCAGATCGGAACCGTGGTGTCGTTCTCATCTGTAATGTAAACGTAGTAGGCCGTAGGCTCAAACGTCGAATACATCGGGAAGTTCGAGAACGGATACCACTCGCCCCGTTGCGCTTGCACGGGATGATTCCGTGTCAGCCAGGGCACGATGATGGAGGTGATGATGACAAAGACCCAGAGAACCCTCATCGGGTTCCAAGCGATCCAAAGCCATCGCCGAATCATGACGGACATCCGTTTTATTTACCCGGGATGACAGGCAGCGAGTCAACTCGAGCTATATTCAAAAGCTCGACTTCAAAAATGAGTGCGCTACCAGGTCCGATTTCTGGGCCGGCACCGCGCTCTGCATAGGCAAGCTTCGCAGGGATGAAAAGTTTCCACTTGGAGCCGAGAGGCATGAGCTGAAGGGCTTCGACCCAGCCGGGGATGACGCCGCCAACAGGGAAGGTCGCGGGTTCCTTGCGGTCCACGGAACTGTCGAAGACTTTGCCGTTGATGAGCGTGCCGTGGTAATGAACGGTCACGGTGTCGTTGGCGGTGGGTTTCGCACCTTCGCCCGCTTTGATGATTTCATATTGCAGACCGCTGGCGGTGGTGGTGACGCCTTTGCGTTTGGCATTAGTGTCCAGAAATTTATCGCCCTCGGCGGAATTTTTCTGACCGGCCTCGGCCATGTCCTTCTGTTGTTTGGCGACCATGGCCTGGGCGAACTGGTTCATGGCGGCTTCAAGTTCCTCGGTAGTGTATTTGGCGGGCTTTTTATCCACGGTATCTTTCAGACCCTGAAGAAAGGATTCCATGCTGATGTCCACTTTGTTGTCTTGGAAACTGCGGGCCACATCGGCCCCATAGAAGTAGCTGATCTTTTCTTTCAAGACGGCTGGATCAAGGGGTGCGGCGGGTTTGCTTTCGGGTGCCGACTTGGTTACGGGAGCGGCCTCCTGCGCTGAGGCGAAGGTGGCAAATGCAAGTGAGAGGGTGAGGGACAGGAGGTTCAGTTTCATAGGAAAGTCGGCGAGACTAGCCGCCGAGCCGCAAAGGTCAAAGAAAAGCTTTCATGCGCTCCAGATCATCAGGAACGCAATAAGCCCATGAAACCCTTGGGAAGATGCACGCCGGCGACTGCGAGACCGACCATCGCCAACGGAACGCCGGGCCGGTAGGCCAGATAGCGCCCCTGCCAGTTGGGCTGGTATTTGTCCTTGAAGCGGAAGAGTTTTTTGTAGCCGTAGATATGGTCGAAATTTTCAAAAAGGAACTGCACGGCACGCTCGCGTCGGCTTTTGAGTTCGCCCTCGATGGCATCCACGTTCGCGAGCGGGGCATTGCCGAGGCTGATGTGCGTGATGCCATGGGCCTTGAAGTGATCCATCGCTTCCAGAATTAAGAAGTCCATCACATCGCGCGCATCTTCCCGCCCTCGCATGATGTCCAGACAGCGGCCCCGGCCTTGATCAAAGGGAAGCCAGGTGGCGAAGGTCTCGATCCGCCCCTCAGGATTGCGCACGATGCTGACGCCATGATCGCGAATAAAGTCCAGATTGAACGATCCGAGGTCGAAGGTCATTTCCCCGCCTTTCTTGCGAGCGAGCCAGTCGTTGGAGAGAACTTTTAGCTGTGCCTCCAGTCCGTGATCAACCTGTTGCTTCGCGTCATACCAATGGAAGGTTAGTCCGTTTTTCTTCGCCTTGTTGCGCGCAGTGCGGAGGTTCTGGAAGAATTTGCCCTCGAGCTTAAATTCATTTGTATCCAGCCGAGCATCCTCGCCGATCTTCATCGTGACAAAGCCCTCTTCTTCATATAGCGGGCGGTTAGAGACGTGCGAGCAGTAGAACATCGGCTGCCAGTCCTGGCTTTTGCAGAAGCGCGCAAACGCATGAATCATCACTGGACGCATCTCCAGCGGACAGATGGGATCGGCGAGCGCGACGGCAAATTTTCGCCACAAAACATAGGCGATGACGCCCTGCCCGTTCGCGCCGAAGAAATACCGCTTGTCCGGGAGCAGTGCGAAATAATCCATCGGATCGCGTCCATGTTTGGCAATGATCTGCCGCACACGGTCGCGGTCTTCCTCGGTGGCATCGGGATGTCTTCGTTCCAGAACTGGCCGCAACAGAAGGCCGAGAACGACGAAGGCCGCTAGCAGGCTACCGCCTCGAAGTGTGGACAGGAACTGTCGAACCTCGCGCGTCGCCGCATGGGCCTCGGCGACGCTGTATTTCGTCTTCATAAGAAACACCTCGGAGAGCGAGACGCTGGCACATTCACCGGTTGTGAGTTTGTCCACGAGATTTCCTTTTTCTGAGAATTGGAACATACCGAAGGTGCCGTAAGCCCAGAGTCCGACAACAAAGACTCCCGCCATGACGAAAGCGAGTTGCAGGGACGGCGCATCAGAGCGGGCGACAAATTCTTTTTTCCATCGGATCAGAGGGACAATCAGAATGACAGCAGCCAGAGCGTGATGCCAGTCGAACGCCCGGGAGAGATGCAACACGGCTGACAGCGACAGCATCACGAGCGAAAGCAACCAGGCGATGCGCTTATGCCGCGCGATGCCCCGCGCCAGCGCAAGCTGGCAGACGCCGGATACAAAAAGCAGCAGGCGGCTCTTCTCCGTGACACCCAGCGGAACCCATTGTTCCATCCAGCCGATGACAAACCCGGGTTTATGAAAGAAAGCCTCCAGCAAATCCACCAGGCCCATCACCGCCACTGCCAGTGCCAGCACGCGCACCGAATGCTGTCGCGAAAAAAGGAAGAAAATTGTCAACGCGATGGAGATCGCCGCGATAGGCCACCACGGAGAAAGACCAAAGGGCAGATCATGATTGAGCAGGGTTTTTTCAACCTTTTGCGGTGCCTTGCTTTCATCTCCCAAAATCCATTCGATACCGTCGTTGACCCACTCTTGAAACTTTGGTGCAGGGCCGTCAAAACCGTGGTTTGCGCCGGGAATCTCATAAAGTGCGTGCGGCGACTTCAGAGTCTGAATCCATTTGTTGGAAGCCAGAAAGTCTGCGCCACCGTGGAACTGCGCCACGCGCAGACTAGCCATGTCTTTGTCAAACTCGGAGTTGTCGAATGTGCCAAGTCCCACCGGTGTCTTGCCGAACTCATCGCTGCTGCGAAGACCATAGCGCCCGCGACGGTCGGCACCAAAGAGCATGACACCGATGAGCGACTTTGGCCTTTGTTTCCAAGCAGCCGCAGGAACAGCAACCGATGCCCCGGAGCTCCAGCCGCCATAAAAAACTGGCAAATCCGACCTGCCAGCTTTCTCCAGACCCAGTGCCGCCAACGTTGCCAGATCGCGTCCGATGTCTGCTGCGGTGAAATCCTTGTTGTCTGGCTTGTAGGGGCCGGACTTGATCTTGCCAGTGTTTCCCGTGGCGTAGTTCTTGTAATCCCAGCCCACCACATATATCCCCGCCGACGCCATCCATCCGCTGACGATGCCTTCCCATTCCGTCCATCCGCCATC
>JAYVQB010000433.1:0-4665 GCA_043757085.1 Verrucomicrobiota bacterium | reverse complement strand
AAAACCTGACGCTGATCCTCGCCGGTGAGGCGGAGAATCTGGCGAAGAAGACGGACATTACGAATGCGCTGAAGCATTTCGGCGCGGAGCATTATGTGAAGGCGCGGGAGACGGGGCATGTGCTCTATGTCGAGGGGAGCACGGATGTGGACATGCTGCGCGCCTTTGCCGACCGGCTGGAGCATCCGGTGATGGCGGCGCTGGATGATGGGGCGCGGCTGAATGTGTATTATTTACAGGATAACTACCCCGACGCCGAGACCTCGCCGGACAAAGAACTGGAGCGGGTCGAGGGCGGATTCGGCATGAGTGCGGACAGGCATTTTCTGGCGCTCAAGAGCATCCTGCCCGATCTGCGCGGCCTCGAAATCCGGGACAATGACGGGAAGCAGCGCGGGGAAAGTGAACGCCACGGGCTGCAGCAACTCGTCTGGAAGAGGTATGAGCCGGAGAACTATTTCATCACCCCGGAGCTGCTGCTCACCTTCGTCCAGAGCAAAGCGCCCGGTGAAGATTTGTTTGCGCGGCAGCGGCAGGACATCATGGACGGCTTGATTCTGGAGCAGGTGTTCGACGGCGAGCAGGCGGACTATGAGAACTATCGGAAGGCGGAACCCGCTTTTCGGAAGACGCTGTGGCGGGCACAGACGCAGACCAGAAAGTTGAGCGCGTTTGCGGAGGAGTTTTTTGAGCGGCTGGCCGCAGCCACGGGGAACCGGGTCCTGCTGCGCAAGGGAGGATTCCACGAGTTGATCGGTCTTTGCTATCCCGCCGAACTCAACGGCGAAGTGGGACAGAAACTCGACGCACTCCAACGCCTGCTTGGAGCATGAAAACCGACACCACCGAGAGAGGACTCGAAACCCTGATCATGCGCCACATGACCGGGACGGACGGTCTTGCCTTCGGTGCGTCGGGCTTCGTCGCGGAGGCTGCACCCAAAAAAGGCGGCAGCGGCTGGTTCGCCGGGAACGCAGCGGCCTATGACCGCGAGTTCGCCGTGGATGTGGAGCAGCTATTCACCTTTCTCCAAAAGACCCAGCCCGAGGAGGCGGCGAAGCTGGGCATCGGCGATTACAAGGACAAGAAAGGTATCGCGCGGCAGAAGTTCCTCGCGCGGTTGCAGGGCGAGATCTCCCGGCGCGGGGTGATTGACGTGCTGCGGCACGGCATCAAGCACGGCGCGCTGGGCTTCGACCTCTTCTACGGCACGCCTTCGCCGGAGAACAAGAAGGCGGTGGAGCGTCATGCGGCGAACTGTTTCAGCATCACGCGGCAGCTTGCCTACAGCCGCGAGGAGACGAAACGGGCGCTGGATTTGTGCGCCTTCATCAACGGCCTGCCGGTGATAACCTTTGAGCTGAAGAACAGTCTGACCAAGCAGACGGTCGAGGACGCCATTGAGCAATATAAACGCGACCGCGACCCGCGCGAAACGCTGTTTGAGTTTGGCCGCTGCGTGGTGCATTTCGCAGTGGATGATGCAAAGGTGGCGATGTGCACGGCGCTGAAAGGCACGAAGGGCATGGCGAAGGAGTCGTGGTTCCTGCCGTTCGATCAGGGCTGGAACGACGGCGCGGGCAATCCGCCGAACCCGAATGGATTGAAGACGGATTATCTCTGGAAGCGCATCCTCACCCCCGCACGGCTGACAGAAATTCTGGAAAACTACGCGCAGGTGGTGGAGGAGATTCACCCAAAGACGGGCAAGAAGAAGCGTGTGCAAATCTTCCCACGTTTTCACCAACTCGACGTGGTGCGCATGTTGCTGGCCGATGTCTTGGAACATGGGGCAGGACAGCGTTATCTTATCCAGCATTCGGCGGGCAGCGGCAAATCTAACTCCATCGCGTGGCTGGCGCATCAGCTCATCGGGCTGATGAAGGACGGGAAGCCGGTGTTCGACTCGATCATCGTCATCACCGACCGACGCATCCTCGACAAACAGATCCGCGAGACGATCAAGGGCTTCGCCCAGGTGGGCAGCGTAATTGGCGCGGTGAAGGAAGGCGCGGGCGTTTCAAAAACCGAGCAGCTCTCGAAGTTCCTCAAGGACGGGAAGAAACTCATCATCTCCACGGTGCAGACGTTTCCCTTTGTGCTCGACAGCATCGGCGAGGAGCATCGCGGTGGGAACTTTGCCATCATCATTGACGAGGCACACTCCAGCCAGGGTGGACGCACGGCCGCAGCCATCAGCGCAGCGCTGGGCGAAGCCGCCGAGGAGGAAGAGGAGACGACCGAGGACAAGATTAACCGCATCATCGAGCAGCGGAAGATGCTGCCCAACGCCAGCTACTTTGCCTTCACCGCCACGCCGAAAAACAAGACATTGGAGATGTTCGGCATCGCGTATTCCGAAGGCGGCGAAATGAAGCATCGGCCTTTCCACGGCTACACGATGAAGCAGGCCATCCAAGAGGGATTCATCCTCGACGTGCTCAAAAATTACACACCCGTGGACAGCTATTACCGGCTGGCCAAGACCGTGGAGGGCGACCCGCAATTTGACGTGAAGAAGGCGCGCAAGAAACTGCGGCTTTATGTCGAGAGCCACAGCAAGGCCATCCGCGACAAGGCGGAGATCATGGTGGACCATTTCCTCGAACAGGTGATCGGCCAGAACAAGATCGGCGGTCAGGCGCGGGCCATGGTCGTAACCGGCAACATCCAACGGGCCATCCAGTATTTCTGCGCCTTCCGCGACTACCTTGCAGAACTCAAAAGTCCCTACCAAGCCATCGTCGCCTTCTCCGGCGAGCCAGAGTTCAAGGGCGAGAAGGTCAGCGAAGCGAAGCTGAACGGATTTCCGAGTAACGACATCGCGGACAAGATTCAGGAAGACCCGTATCGCTTTCTCATCTGCGCCGACAAATTTCAAACCGGCTACGACGAACCGCTACTGCACACGATGTATGTGGACAAGCCGCTTTCGGGCATTAAGGCCGTGCAGACACTCTCCCGCCTGAATCGCGCGCACCCAAAAAAACACGACGTGTTCGTCCTCGATTTCCAGAACGATACCGAGGTCATCGAGCAATCGTTCGCCGACTACTACCGCACGACGATTCTCAGCAAGGAGACCGACCCGAACAAGCTCCACACGCTCAAGAGCGAGATGGATGCCTATCAGGTCTATTCGCCGGCGAAGGTCAACGAGCTGGTCGAACTTTACCTCAGTGGCGCGGACCGCGAGAAACTCGACCCCATCCTCGACGCCTGTGTCGCCGTGTATGTGAGCGACCTCGACGAGGACGGTCAGGTGGATTTCAAGGGCAAGGCCAAGGCATTCACCCGCACCTACGACTTCCTCGCCACCATTCTCCCGTATCCCGTGCAGGAGTGGGAGAAGCTCTCCATTTTCCTGAATTTCCTCATCTCAAAGCTGCCCGCGCCGAAGGAAGAAGACCTCGCCAAAGGCATCCTCGAAGCCATCGACATGGACAGCTACCGCGCTGAGAAAAAGGCGACGATGGCTATCGCGCTGCCCGATGCCGACGCAGAGATTGAGCCGTGGAGCATGACCGGCGGCGGTCATAAGCCCGAGCCGGAACTCGACAAGCTCTCGAACATCATCAAAGCATTCAACGACCAGTTCGGTGGGCTGTTCAACGATCCGAAGGCTGCGGAAAAACGGATTTTTGAAGTGATCCCACCCAAGGTCGCTGCCGACCCTGCCTATCAGAACGCAAAGAAGAATACGCCTTCGAATGCACGCATTGAACACGACAAGGCCTTGCAGAAAGTGATGACGGCGATGTTCAAAGACGACGCCCAGCTTTTCAAACAATTCCAGAACAATGAATCCTTCCGTCGCTGGCTAACCGATACAGTCTTTGGAATGACTTACGAGGATTGAGGGGGTGAATGTAACCGCTTGAAGCCAGAAAGAGCACGTCGCAGGTATTGGGATTGGAAGCGGGTTTTTCGACGAGGAAGTTGAGAATGCCAAGCTCGGCGTATCATGGCTTGTGCGGAAGGCTTTGAAGGCCTGCGCGTGAACTCATCGCTTGCTTGACTAAATCGCCGCTGAGTTTATGCATATTTCGTTATCTGGCGAAATAAAGAAACAGCTTATGCGTGAATTCATGAATATTACCAAGGCGCTGGCGGACGAGAGTCGGGTGCGCATGTTGCTCGCCTTGCGTCAGGGCGAGCTGTGTGTCTGTCAGATCACGGAACTGTTTAGTCTAGCCCCTTCCACGGTCTCGAAACATCTGTCCATTCTCTTTCATGCCGGTCTGGTGGAATCACGCAAGGATGGGCGCTGGATTTATTACAAGCTACCCGGCAAGGGCGCTCCCGCTGCGCTGCGCGGAGCTATGGCTTGGGCAGGGAAGTCCTTGGCCGGTAATCCTCTGATTCTGAAAGACGAGAAACAGTTGAAGAAAATCCTGAAGGAAGACCCCGTCGAATTATGCAAACGCCAAGGCCGCAAATGAAACCCACCATTCTCATCCTTTGCACCGGCAATTCCTGTCGCAGTCACCTTGCGGAAGGAATTTTGCACGCGGCAGCGAGTGACATGCTCAATGTGCAAAGCGCCGGTTCAATTCCCGCAGGTTATGTCCATCCGCTTGCGGTTCAGGTGATGCAGGAGATCGGCATTGATATTTCCAGCCATCACTCGAAGCACATGAATGAGTTTCTTTCGCAGAAGATCGA
>JAYVQB010000432.1:0-4668 GCA_043757085.1 Verrucomicrobiota bacterium | reverse complement strand
CTGGGCAAGCCCATTGCAGTCGCTCTCTGGCATCCTGCATTTGCCGGTCTCCTGCGCCCTTGTGCGTGAGGGCTTCGTCCCAGAATGACATGGCATCTTCCTGCTCTCCTTTAAGCGCACTGGCGTCGCCTTTGTCAATCAAATCCAAAGCTTCACGTTCAGCCGGAGTTAGCTCGACTTCCGCCGGTGGGTTGTTGGGATCAGGCGGTTCATTCTCCGAGTCCTCAGGCTCCGCCCGAAGCAAGGTCGCCGAGCAGAGCAGAAGGGCGAGGATGATTTTCATGGGCGGTATTTAACACCGTATTCATCTTGGCTTCAATAGACCTCATTAGCAGCGCGGTCCTATGATGAATGGAGTTCAACCGGGTCGTTTCATCTCAAAACGGTCGCGCGTGCGGCAATACCAGTGCGGACTGGCCATGCGTCCCACGACATGAAACAGTTCGCTGCGGATGCGCATTTTCTCTGCATCGAACAGTTCATCGCGCACATGGATTCTTTTGACCAGGCCAATGATCAACCGGTTGTTGCCGATTTGGAGCGTGCCCCATTCCGTGCATTCGAGGCTGGCAGGCGCTTCTTTGATTCGTGGTGGTCTTACAGAAGTTGAAGGAAGGGTGCTGAGTCCGGCACGCGTGAGTTCGCTCTCGCCATAGGGCAGGGAGGCGGCGGTCACGTTCATCGCTTCCGCGAGAGCTTCATCGACTAGGTTCACGACGAACTCATGATTCAGACGCACATTGCGGGCTGTATCCTTCGGCATGCCATCGTCGCGATCACCGGGGCAAAATCCTACGATGGGCGGATCGGCACCGAGCACATTGAAGAAGCTGAACGGTGCAGCATTAACCACGCCATCGGGGCCGAGGGTGGTTACCCAGGCAATGGGGCGCGGTGTGACGAGTGATGCCAGCATGGCGTAGGCGCGGTCGGCATGTTTTCCTTCGAGATCGAGTTCCATTTAATGAAATACGATTTGTGGATGCCAAGTAAAAAAATATTTGGCAGTAACACCTTGGACTGCGGCAGCCCTGCTGCCGCTTTTAAGTGCCAGCCTGCTGGCCGGGATTTGATGAGATTATTTTAAGGATGTATGTCTGGTGACATGAACTCGCCGCAGCAGGCTGCGGCTTGAAAGCGGCAGCAGGGCTGCAGCAGTCCAAGCCTATGATGTCCAATTCTGCGCTCGCGCTCGTGCGGGATTGCGCTAGGGTTTGCCGTTATGAACGCCGATCAACCTGCCCAAACCGCTCCCGTAGAAAACTCTGAATCCAGCATCCACCGTCTGGTGCGCGAGGCCGAAGAGTTTGCCCGCAAAGAACCTGCCAAAGCCGTGGCCACGGCCTTCGGTGCGGGACTGCTGCTCAATCTTCTGCCTACGCGAGTTATCGTCGGCACCATTACCGCCGTGGCGGTTCCTTTCATGCGCCCCGCGCTGCTGGCGCTCGGCCTGATCAAAGCTTGTGAAATGTGCTGCACGGATTCCAAAACGGAAGCTGGGCATGAAGGGCTGGAGTGAGACTGGAATAAAAGTTTATAGTTGATGGCTGCGATTGGAGAGCTTCTGGAGTGATGAGATTTGAAGTTCAAAAATTATGTCGGTTTTTGCAGCTTATGAGTGTTCAGACGAAAGCAGATGCGATGCCATTCTTCTGCGAAGGTAGATTCGCCCTGTTTACTGATCTTCGGGCAAGTGAGTTAGTTGATCCGTGATGACAAAATCGGCGAAAGGAGAAAAGCCACGCTCCGCCGCCTGCGCCCAGACTAGAGCGACTGCACCTTTTGTGTTGTTAATCTGAACGGTATGCGGGCCGGCATCAAGGAAGACAGGGCCAGAGAATGGTTGATTGTCGATCTTGGCTGTGACCGCTCCGTTCATTCCAATGAGAGTGTAGCGGGCGGCGATGAGATTGTTGAATTCAATTGGAGCGTCGTCTTGACTGCGCGGAATCTTGCGGCCTGCGACGAGAACCCGGGGGCCGATGTGCAGATAATTCTCGCGCACGAATGCGGCGTCGTTACTCCGAAGGCCATTGAGCGTGGCGACACAAGTTTTCGTGCGAATCATTTGCTGTGGAATGTCGTCAGTGATCGAACCCGCCGCGATTCGCTTTAAAGTGATCGGCTCCAGACCATAGTAAAAAGGGCGGTGACGATAGATGCTCTCGCCCTTGGCATCCATGATCAGATCATGCTTGTCCGTCAGTTTCAGGATGAGGTTAATCTGCTCAACAAAGGCCGCCGTCTTATCCTGAATCAAGGGGCTGCGATGTATCATCAGACCGACAAGGCAGGCGACTGCGATGAGCGGAAGTAGATGAAATGCGAAGACGCTCTGCTTGTCGCGACGCATAAAAATTACTGCGGGCCACATCAACAGCGCAGCCACGATGACCATAGCCGTGGGGATGAAGGGCAGCAGTGTCTCGCGCTCGATCAATGGCCAGTAACTGTAAAGCAATGTGATGATGCTCCCTGCGGAAATGAACATGATGCTGCGTCGCAAACCCAAGTCGCGCTCCGGTTGCGTGCGCACCAGACGGCAAGCTAGCGGGATCGCCAGCGCGAGAAATGCGAGATACGACCATCTCTCGATGCGTGGTGGCTCGCCCCAGCGGCCAAGTCCCGGAACGACGTTATGAATGATAGTGCAGTAGTGGAATTCTTTCCATATCCCCATGGCGGCGATGCTTGCGCATACCACTGCTGGTAAAATGATCATGCCCGCAAGCGCCGCGCCCAATCGTCGCGCGATCCATTTCCAGGGGATGGTTTGTTTTGCGATAAGTTGCGCCAGCAAGCCAACCGTGAGTGCGGTGCCTAGCGAAATCAGCAGCAGCGTGGACTTCAATGAAACCGCAAATGATGTTCCGAGAATTACTCCGCACCAGAAGGCGCGCCGCACGGTGAAGGGCCTGGTCAGAAGAATACAGAGCGCGAGCATCCACAATGCCGCCCACATATCATCGGGACGGAACTCCGTGGAGATGAGCAGATAGCGATGCTGGTATCCGGTCAGCAGTGCCGCCCATAAGCCAGCGCGTTGCGATAAAAGTGTCAGTCCCAGACGATAGACGCACCAGAGCACCACACCTTGAAAGGGCAGCATGGCAAAGCGCATCCAGATCAATCCATCGCCGCGCTCGCCCGTGAGCCAAAGCAAAGGCGTGCAGAGAAACTGAAAAAGCGGCGTGTGGTTGTCGAACACATCCCGATAGGGGAGCAGTCCGTTTAACCAGCCCCAGACGACATGCAGATGCTGGGGTTCATCGGAATCAACCCGGAAGTGCGAAGTGTAAAAAATACGGAGGATCAACACGCCCACAAAGAGTAGAAAAAACAGCCAGCGCTCAGTCTTGCTCAAGGGCGCGTGGATGGGTTCTGTGACTGGCGGAATGGAGGAGGTCATGCGTGTTTAGCGGAAAGAAAAACCGCTTCCGCCGGATTCCAGCGAAAGCGGTTTGATGAATGAGTGTCGGTGGCTGCCAGCCATCGGGAGAAGCTCATGCGCGGGCAAGCTGCCCACGACACGAGATTAACTCACGAGCGGCACGAGATTCTCTTGGCACCACTTGCCGTTCTGCATGGTCACGTCATCGGGGTCGGTCACGGCGGCATGGGCTTCATCTTCGCAGATGATCCAGCCTTCGTAATTTCGGAGCGTGAGCCACTCGGTGATCTTGTGGAAGTCGAGCTTGCCGGTGCCCATCTGCGCCCAAGGTTCGGGACCGTTGCCGGAGTAATCTTTGTAATGAATGTGATTCACGAGGTGCGCCCATTTGTTCAGCGTGGCGATCACGTCCATGCCGCCGCGAATGATGTGGCCCACGTCGGGCGTCCAGCCGGTGACATTGGGATCAAGGCTGCTGAGCACGACGTCATAATCATATTGGGTGCGAACGAGCGAGGCTGGTGGGCTGTTCGGGTGATAGGAGCATTTCAATCCGGCATCGGTCGCGCGCTTGGACACGTTGTTGATGTTGCGAGCGATGTTGAGCCGGCGGCGCTGAAGGTCTTTGGCGCGTCCGCTGGGAAGCGTCACGGTGCCGAGCATGGAGCCGGGGAAGTGCTTGAGGAAGTTGATGGTGAAATCCGCAGCTTCCTTCTCAGCGGGAGTTTCGGTGTCGCCGTCCCACGCACAAATCAACGCCAGTCCGGCGAGCTTCATGTTGTGCTTATCGAGCGAGTCCTTCATCTTCACTGGATCAATCAGCGGGCCGAGCCAGTATTTTGAGCAGCCGAGCGCACTGGCGGAGATTTCGAGCACCATCGGCTCAATGCCGGTGAAGCCTGCCGCTGCGGCAACTTGGATCATGTGATCGAGTTTGTTATCGTAGCCCTTGCCTGTGCCTTGCATGAACCAGGTATAGACTTGGGAACCGAATTGGATTTTAGACATAATAGTGGGATTGAGTTTGGAATGTGCGGACTTGTTGGCGAAACGTGCGCGATGCGCAAGTGAGATGTTGGAATTGCGACCGTAACTCAATGTTTTAGCAACCACTCTGTCGTGCGAGGATTGAAGTCGGCCAGACATTCCCAGTGGAAAGCGTGACCGGCATTGTCGTAGAGATGCAAGTCGGAGCCGGGGATGGCGGCGGCGACTTCCTCGCCCATCCAGCGCGGAGTGAAGGTGTCGTTCTTGCCGCCGATGACGAGCACGGGGCA
>JAYVQB010000431.1:0-4689 GCA_043757085.1 Verrucomicrobiota bacterium | reverse complement strand
TTCTGCGCCAACCGAATTGATGCGCGAAAACGAGAATGAAATTGAAAGAATTTTTTTCTTGCCTTAGTTTGCATTGATATTTATTGTCCCTTAATAATCATGTTGTTAATTTACCGTCAAGTTATGGTAAATATATTGTGATTGAGCACTGTTTGATATTTCCTTCTCATGGGTTTTTCTTTTCGCAGCTTTTTCGGTAAAGGTGGTTCCAGCCATGGAACTGCTGAAGCGCCGACAAGCACCATGCCGCCGCCAGCGAATATGAATGTTCCAGCGAGTCCTTTCCAAATGTCCCACGCTGCCAGCGACAGTCCGTTTGCAAATTCGCTGCTTTTCAAAACGCACAGCGCCAATGAGGCGCTCGGCCAGCCTGTTCAAGCTGCGCCATTCAATCCCTTCGCCCCAGCGGGCGCAGGAGCATCAGCCGGACTCACGGTTGGTGACATTCTGCCTGTCTTGCCTAGGGATGTGTCGAAAAATCCAGATTTGCCACCGCTGCAAACGATTACGCTGCCAGCAGCGGTAATGGAAAATGCGTTGCGCGGAGGCCGGGGGACGGTTCCAATTTATGAAATTTACCGGGCCTGTCCGACTTTGTTCCAGATGCCGGTAAGTCCGCATGACCCACGGGAAGTGACGGTGCCGCCGGAAAAAATTTCACAGATGCTGTCCGCGAAATCGCATCAGTCCAACCACGATACACCGCCGGCGAGTAGTAATCCCTTCGGTTTTGGGGCGCATCTCACTGCTTCTCAACAAGCACCCGTAACACCCGTCTTGCCGTTCGGCATAGGTGTGAAAGCACCTGCTGTGGCGACACCCGTGGAGCCCATCTACCAGCCGTCCCCGTTCAGCATTGCCACTTCGCAATCAGGCGAGATAATGCCCAGTGCTCCACAAGGCTCTCCAGCGCCTTATGCTGACATCAATCCGCCGTCGGCCAATCCCTTCTTTACTCCTCCGGCGAAGACAGCCACCAGCCCCTTCTCCATCGCCCAAGCACCACCTCTGGAATCGCGCGCTCCTGAAGTTTCTTCTATAGGTTTGCCTCCCCAAGTCAATGTGCCCCAAGCACCTCCAGCATTCGGGTTTGGAGAATCGTCAAATCCGTTCGCGCCACCGGGCGCCTCCCCGTCACCAGTCTTCACCGAAAATAAAAAAGATGAACTGCAAGGCGGTGCACATCTGCAGCCACCAGTTCTCCCGCCAAAAAATATGGAAAGCTTTTTTGGGCAGGTAGCTCCAACAGACGAACCTGCAAAAGCAGATCCCATATTGCAGGCATCCGGTGGGTTCCTGGCTGGGACGCCCTCATCACCGCCGCAGCCCGCTCCGACGGCTTCAGTCAATTCCGCATTTGGATTTGGAGCCACCGCAGACATCAATCCCTTTTTCAGCGCACCGCCCGCTGTAAAAGATTCCACCGTCCAGCTCCCGCCAGTCCCGGCGATGGGCTCAGAATTCGGAAAGCCCATGCAGAATGAAAAAATCGCGGAAGATGCACCCATCATTTCCGCACCCGCAGCCTCGCCCCTGACGAATCCATTTGCCCGGATTCAGGCGCTGGCCAAATCCAAGGAAGTGGCAGCGGCCCCGGTCGTCATCGCAACTGCGAAACAGGAAGCATCTGCGTTCGGTGGTGGATTCTTGAATCCAGAGCCACCGCTCACGCCTGCCGAACCAGATCCTCTTCTCGGCAAAACCAACGTCTCAATTTTTGAGAGCTTGGGACTGCCCAATATCGTTGCACGAGAGCCTGCTACTGAGACGGCTAAGGCGATAGCTGCGCCCGCCCCCAGTGAACCCGAGGTCATCAAGCTCGGTCTGGCCGCATCATTGAAAAACTGTGCAGCCGACGACTTGGGAACCAGTCCCGAACATATACCTTCGTGGGTGAAATTTTCTTTACAGGTGGACCCGATCCGGAGCCAGCTGGCCACGGGGCGTGTGACCGTGCCGTTCTCGACTATCCTCGAAGGACTGGAACCGGAGGTTCGCGGTATCTTTGAGAAAGCCCGCCCGGCATTGATGGTCGATCTGGCCACTAATGAAGTCTTCCATGCGCTGACCAGCAACACGACACTGCACGCAGAGCCAGCGACTCCTGTGACGACCTCCGTCATGGAAAATACATATACCCAGCCCATTGATCCCTTTGCCGTGCCCGCTAAAACAGAATGGAAAGAGGCTCCTGCCAACAAGGAAGCTGAATCGCGATTCTGGGCAGATTTGCCAACCGCAGCCGTGCCCTCCACGCTGTTCACGCTGGCGAAACAGGATTCACTAACGATAGAAAATAAAGCGCCTGCCTTCACCGAGGTAGTGCCGCATGAGAACACGGTTGAAGCCCGACCAGAGGTGTTCATTCCTGCAAATCAGGCAACCGGAATTCCCGAATTCAAAACGGTCGCTCCGCTGCCGCCACGAAACAATGCGGTTCGCAGTGAACCCCTTGGCAACAGCAATGAAACCCGACGCCTAATGCTGGCGGTTCTGCTAGGAACATCTGATGTCCCCGATGTTAGCGCCTTTGCCAACCTGACCCGGCAGCTTCCTGGCGTATCTGCCGTCTTGTGCGTTCACAATGACCGCGTCGTCGCTGCCGATGGAGACGAAACTTGCGAAGCCGAGCGCTTCCTGCGCGAGGCACCGTTGAAAATGCGGATGCTGCCTTCACTCACGGCGCTGACTGGCATCGAAGACACCGAGACGCTCCATATCCAGAGTGGTCAAGGCGAGGCTACCTTCTGTCTGCAAGGCTCCGTCACCTTCGCCGTTCTGCACGATCCGCATCGCCGCGAGCCCGTGCTCAAGGAAAAAATCACGCTCCTAGGCCGCGAACTCGCTGCCATGCTGCGCGACAATCCGCCCGCCTGAGCCACGCGTCATGGCGTCCATTCATCACGCCGACCGCACCGTCAGTTTTAAGATCGTCTATTGCGGCACGCCGCTCGGCGGCAAAACGACGAACTTGCAGCACGTGCATCAATGCCTGGATCCCGAAACGCGCGGCGATCTTGTCTCCCTCGCCACCTCGGCGGATCGCACACTCTTTTTTGACTTCCTCGCCGTGGATGCCGCCGTGCTCAACGGCTACCGCACCCGCTTTCACCTTTACACCGTTCCCGGCCAGATCGTTTACAATGCGACTTATCAACTCGTGCTGCGGCAGGCCGATGGAGTTGTCTTTGTCGCCGACTCGCAGATGGATCGCCAGCGCGAGAACATTCAGGCGTGGCAAAACTTCGAGGCCAATCTGCGCATCAACGGCCAGTCCATCGCGCACATTCCGACCGTGCTGCAATACAACAAGCGCGATGCCGCCAACGCCGCGCCGCTGGAATACATGGAGTATCTGCTCAACAACGGCCCGCAAAGATTCTTCAGCTTCGAAGCCGTCGCCTCCCGCGGCCACAACGTGCTGACCACGCTCAACGCCGTGTCCCATCAAGTCCTCTCCCGCTTCGCCAGCCGCATCCATGAATTTGATGGACCAACAAGGACTGTGAGTGGACAGATCGCCGGTGTGAAATGATCAAGAAATAAAAACCTGAACCGAGGAGATTCACGTTATCAGAGTTTTATTCTTATTTCACTCGCTCCGCAGCGCCGCGCGATGTCCTGCGGCTTCCCGCAGCTCAGCGATTTCCTCGCTTTCGCAGCGATAAACTGCCTTGAAGCAAGTGGTGCAGACCCGAATGTCAGTCTCGCCCGCCTGTGGCAGTTTCTCCCAGTCCTTCGGGCAGTCTGAGTGATCGCATTTTAAGATGGGAGTCATGGGCGTCAATTTCGTTTGGGCTTGATTGATCGTGTCCCTCAAGGGGTCACCACCACGCAGTGAATGTTCTTCACGCCATTGATTTTCTTGAGATCGTTCAGAACGGCTTCACCGGGAGTGGTGTCGAGCGTCAGCAAGGTGAGCGCGGTGCCGCCTTCGACATTTCGTGCGAGACTCATGTTGGCGATGTTGATTTTGTGCTTGCCGAGGATGGTGCCGTAGGCACCGATCATGCCGGGCTGATCATCGTTTTCGAGCAAGAGCAGTGTGCCTTCGGGACGTGCTTCGACGCGGCGGCCATTGATCTTTACGATGCGCGGATCGCCACCGAAGAAGGAGCCGGCGATGACCGTGTTCTGCGTGGCGTTGCCGACGGTGACTTCGATCAGGTCGCTGAATTCACAAGGCTCGGGTAGGCGGCTTTCTGTGAAGCGGAGCCCGAGATTTTCTGCGGTGCCAATCGCGTTGATGAGATTGACCTGATCCGCGCCGACCGGACGTTCGAGATAGCCTTTCAACACCCCGCGCGAAACAAGTGTGGTGTCGAGCTTGCCGAGGTTGCCGCTGTAATTCACGCGAAGAAACTCCGAGCGCTGCGGGGCGATTTGTGAAATGAGGCGGCCAAGGATTTCGCCGAAACGCAAGAACGGCCCGATTTCTGCAAGCGTCTTGGGATCAATGTTCGGCATGTTGACCGCATTGATGACGGTGCCTTCGAGAAGATTCGCTTTCACTTGCTCGGCGATCTCGATGCCGACGCTTTCCTGCGCTTCATCCGTGCTGGCGCCGAGGTGCGGCGTGAAGACTACATTTGGGGCGGAGAGCAAGGGGTAGTCCGCAGGCGGCGGCTCCACTTCATAGACATCGAGCGCCGCACCACCGACGTGGCCTTCCACGAGGAGTTTCGCGAG
>JAYVQB010000430.1:0-18531 GCA_043757085.1 Verrucomicrobiota bacterium | reverse complement strand
AATGGCATTGTGGGTCTTCAGGACACGACGCGCTCCAATTTGTTGCAGCACGAAACCCCCTCCAGCTCGAGCGCCGGCAAGGTTTACGGCTATGCCCTACTGGCCAACGGCTCCACCGACCTATCAAAGAGCACCAATGATCGCTGGTGTTTCACGCTGGTCTCCGAGCGCGTATTGGCGAAGCTGCCATCGGGCAAGCTTCCTCCCGATTACCGCACTCTGGTCATCAATCCCCACACTGGCGCGGTAAAGGTTTACTGAAGCCGGGACAAGTCAATTCACTGCGCAGCCATCACGATGATGATTGGCAGCACGACTGCCGCATCCGCCAGCACGTGGGAAAGTTCGGGCCGGAGTCGTCTGGCAAAGAGATGCAGGGAGGCGAGAAGCAGGGTTCCCAAAAGGATGGCGAAGGCAAACTGGAGCATATCCATGTGCACATGCAGGCTGAGTATCCAGCTTGAAAGCGCCATCAGTGTCAGCAGCAGAACCGGATAGACACGCACAATGCCCGGCCAGGTCTGGGAGATGGCGTTGGTATCAAACGACGCGTCCGACTTGCGCTCATAACAGGAAATGCCGGTGCAGTTCAGTGCAAAGAGCATCCCTAACATGAGGGTCTCTGGTGAAAAAGGACCCGCGCATTGGCTTCTGGTGTAGAAATTCACCCCCAATGAACAGCCCACGGCAAACAGGTAGCCGCAGATCATCTCCTTGGGAAAAATTCGGGAGCTGCCGGTGTTTTTCAGGAATAATGACAGCGCCGACAACGACAATAATAATCCGCCATAAAGAAGTTTTTGGTTCGACAGGATCGGAAGTATCGAAATCACGCCAATGCCGGCGGCGCAGAGAAACAGGGTCCCGATGATGAATATGATGCGTTGGTGCCTGGCCGCATAATGCAATAGATATAGGGCGACGAAAAACGCCAGCAGCGCGCAACGCCACAAAATGCCGGAGGGGATATCGGTCAGCGCGACCACCATCAAAAGAAGGGTGGCGGCAGGAATGATCAGCCATGAAAAAAGTTTTCTGTGTCTGCGGTAAAAGGCGTGCCGGGCGCTGAGCAGGTGCGTTTCAGTCTTTGCCATGCCGTCCAGCGTGCGATCCACCAGATAGATCAGCCAGACGGCCAGACCCAGAGCCAGTTGAAATCCGGGGACAAGTGTCACATGGTAGCAGCGCGCCAGAGCTTCCTGCCAGAGCATGGCCACGATCGGGGCATCCAAGCTGAGAATGTTCAACCATAACCACCAAGGGGTGCTCTGCTGGCTAGTCGTCGATTTTTTAAACATCACGGCAGTATTAAAGCCAATATCCTATCAAATGTCCAACAATTTTAGTTGTTGCAACGCAAATATGATATTCATTCGGTCAGCTTGACTATCTTAAGATGCTTAAAAACCAATTTTATCCTTGTAATTAGAGTTAACCCAATATATTAATTAGCATAACTTAACAAAAAGTTGACAACGTTGGGCATGAAGTATCTCACCCTCATCCGGCATGCCAAGTCCAGTTGGGACAATACCATACTGAACGACCATGATCGCCCCCTCAATGAGCGGGGTCTGCGCACGGCTCCCCTCGTGGGGCGATTTTTATCAAAGACCTATTTCGGTTCCAACGGCACGCCAGCACTGCTGGCCAAGCCTGATCGACTCATTTCCAGCACGGCCAATCGGGCAGCAGAGACTGCTGCCTCAATGGCGCGCGAAATGGGAACCACTCCGGCCGCGCTCGACCGTATCCTCTATCTGGCAGAACCCAAGATGCTGCTGCAATTCGTTCGCGAACTGGATGATCGCTGGAAGCACGTCATGATCTTCGCACACAATCCCGGCATCAGCGATTTTGCCGACCGCCTGCTCAAACGCGGGGAGGTGGAAGAGATGCCCACCTGTGCTGCCGCGCTCATCGAACTTCCGTGGGACTCCTGGTCAGCCATCAACTGGGATGAAGGACGGCTCATCGGCTTCGTGACGCCGCGTTTGATCGAGAAACGATTCGCCGATGCGATGATGCCAGGCCAAAAATGAGCGAGCCTTAATGCTGCTATTTTTTCGCGGGGCTGGCGGCAAAAACGGTGGCACAAAAGATGACGGGGAGAAGGATGAGCAGGGATTTCATAGGGGGCAACTTAGCGCATAACGGCGAATGGCTGCAAAACAGAAAAAAGTTTCCAGTTGACCGCGAGACGGCTGGAACTATTCTTATAGCCCATTTTTTAATCAAACTCGAACCCTACTCAAGCTCCTCCATGCCAGAAATCCAAGTCAAAAAAGGTGAACCTGTGGATCGCGCGCTCAAGCGTCTGAAGACCAAACTGGAGATGGAAGGCATTCTCGAAGAAGTGCGCCGCCTGCGCTCGTTTGAAACACCGAAACAGCGTTCAGCCCGCAAGGCCCGCGCCACCGCCAAGCGCGGCAAGATTCGCTTCCGCTTCTCAATGAACAAACCTGCTGACAAGCAGGTGACTGAAGCTGCTGATTTCGTAAGTTGAAGCTGCGAATAATATTGAGTTACAAAAAAGGCTTCCTGCGAAGGAAGCCTTTTTTGTTGGGACCATTTGCATTTTGCGCCTGGACTCAAAACCGGAAGAAGAAGCTCCAACTGCTCTCGCGGCGGGGCGCTTCGTAGTGGTGCCGGGATGAGCTGCATTGATCGTCATCGCGACGACGATCGCCGCAATGGCAGGAGCTGGGATAATGGGTGACCCATTCCCAGATGTTGCGGCCACAATGATCGCGTCCGACGACTTCATGGGTGGCGATGATGGGTTTGCCGCAAGGTGTGTAACCGACGACGCGGCCACAGTCATGAGCATTGGTGGAGTTGACCGGCATGAGCGTGAAGGCGCTGGTGAGTGCGAGGAGAGACAGGATTTTTTTCATGGTGGTTTTTGGATTGCACAACATTCGACGATGCCGGCTCCACCCTATTCAAGTCGCTGAAAATTTTTATGAAACGCCCACAAGTCGCAGAAGCTTGAGCAGCCAGAAACCCAGAAGTCCGGTCACGGGCAGAGTGAAAATCCACGCCCAGACTATGCGATTCACGACACCCCATTTCACGGCGCTGAGGCGTCGGGTGGCACCCACGCCCATGATGCTCGCGGAAATAACATGGGTGGTGGAAAGCGGGATGCCGTGCCAGCTCGCGACATTGATGACCAGGCCTGCTGAGGTTTCGGCGGCAAATCCATGCACGGGCATGAGCTTTACCATTTTGTGACCCATGGTGCGGATGATGCGCCAGCCACCCACCGCCGTGCCAGCGAACATGGTCAGTGAGCAAATCACGACGACCCAGTCAGGGATAGGAAATTTTCCCGCCTCACCTCCATTCAATTTCAGAAAGCAGAGCCAGTCCGGCAGATGGTTAAATGCTCCTGTCTTCGTGGCGGTGAACATGGCCAGCGCGATGATGCCCATGGTTTTCTGCGCGTCATTGGTGCCGTGGCTGTAGCCCATGAAGGCTGCGCTGAGAATCTGGAGACGCCCGAAGATGCGGTTCACATGAGTAGGCGCGGACTTTGCAAAGATGGCATATAAGGCATACATCAGCACCATGCCGATGGCGAAGCCGACCAGCGGAGAGATGATCATATATTTGACCAGCTTCGGCCACAGCCCCGTGCTCCATTTGAGAACGTCCCAACCTTTCGCGGTGGAGGCCACGGCCGCGCCACACAAGCCGCCGACCAGTGCGTGACTGGAACTGGAGGGAAGACCCCACCACCAGGTAATGAGGTTCCAGATGATCGCGCCGAGGAGACCCGCGAGCACAGTGGCCGACGTGATCACATTCACGTCTATATAGTCTTGACCGATGGTCTTGGCCACAGCCGTGCCCATGAAGGCGCCGAACAAGTTGGTCGTCGCCGCGAGCATGATCGCGGCGCGTGGCGTGAGCACCTTGGTGGAGACCACCGTGGCGATGGCGTTCGCGGTATCGTGGAATCCGTTGATGAACTCGAAAACCAGCGCTGCGATGAGAACGCAGAAGAACAGCGTGAGCATGGCGGTCAAGAGTATTTCAACACCATCTGGAAGACCACATTGCCCGCGTCGCGACAGCGGTCGATGGCGCGTTCCAGCAGTTCGTATAGGTCTTTCAAAATGATGACCTCAATGGCTTCCACCGTGCCGTTGTAAAGCTCGCGCAGCAGATCCATCATCAATTTGTCACCGTCGCCTTCAATGTGCTGGAGCCGATCCTGCATGTCCTGAATGGTTTCGAGTCCGGCCTTTTTTCGCAGGCTGCCGACCATGCCGACCACTTCGACAGTGCCTTGATCAAGCAGTGAGATTTGTTTGGAGACAATGTCGTTGGCAAATTTCACCGGGCAAACCACGAGACGTTCCGCGATTTTCTCCACGGTCTTCGGAACCTTGTGCAGAGCACTGCTAAGGCCCTCGATGTCCTCGCGATCCAAGGGCGTGACGAAAGTGCGGCAGAGTTTTTCCGCAATCTCCTGCGTGAGCTTCTTGTGCTTGCGGCGGCTTTGCCGGATCGCCTCCAGTTGTGCGCTGGCGTCGCCGCCGAGATGGGCGATCACATCTCTAAGAAGGAGGGCGCACTGGCGGGACTCCGCAGCGCTGGCTTCCAGCAAGTCGTAGAAGGCTTCGTCTTTTTTGAAGAATCGGCTGAGCATGGGTGCGTTGGGTTTTGATTGAAAGCGTCAAGTGACATTGTGTAACATTTTACTCAAGCAGGATTTGTCAGAATAATCTCAACCTAGCTCAGTCCATGCTGCGGATTCCTCAGTATAGACAAATCATAGACGTATAAAAATAATACCAGACAATATTGATACACCCGTCTTATTATGCATTCGTGAAAACAATCCAAACATCCGCCCGTAAAGTTCGCCCCAGTGCAACCGAGAACGCTGGAACGATTGAAGACCACTCGGCAGACATCGCCATGCTCCAACGCATTGGCCAGCGCGATGTCGTCGCTTTTCAGGAGCTTTACCGCAAGTTCAGCGGGTTGCTCTATTCCACTATCTACCGCGTCCTGAACGACCATCAGGACACGGAGGACATCATGCAGGAAGTCCTCGTGCAAATCTGGCAAAAAGCCCACGTCTATGAACCCGCCAAAGGCAAGCCTTTGACCTGGATCACGACCATGGCCCGTAACCGCGCCATCGACCGCATCCGCTCCAAGCAGCGCCGCAGCAAGTTGAACGACGGCTTTGAACAAGAGAGTCGCGTGGTGCAGCCGGAATTCGTGGATGACACCAGCGATCTGGTCATCTCCAGCGAGAAAGAACGCGTGGTGAAGAATGCCGTGCTCGATCTCACGCCCGACCAGCGCGAGGCCATCCAGCTTGCCTACTTCGGTGGATTGACCCAGAGCGAAATTGCCGACCGCCTCCATGAGCCACTCGGCACCGTGAAAGCTCGCATTCGCCGTGGCGTGCAGCGCCTTGAGCAAACGATCCGCCACCGGATTTGATCCGACAAAGGAGCGCGGGCGTCTCTCTCGCTTATTAAGCAGTCGCGCAAAATGCAAAAGTTGCGCCCGCAAAATCGCGCACGATGATGAGCGATGCTCCGCATCCGACTCGCCGCGCTCTGCGCCTTTTCCCTCCTGACAACCTCCTGTGGCAAGCCCAAGGAAATCGGCTACGACAAGCTCGGCTACGACAACGGCATCTTCACTGACCCTGAGACCAAGCAAGGCTTCACTGGTATCGCGCGTGACTACCACAAGAAAAACGGCGGACTCAAATCGGAGTATCCCATGAAAGACGGCAAACTTCACGGCATGGTCAAAGAATGGTTCCCCGACGGCAAGCCGCTCTCAGAGATCGAATATCGCAATGGCGAACATCACGGCCTCTGCAAAGAATGGACTGCCGATGGCAAGCCCTTTTGCGAGCGCGTTTATGAAAACGACCATCTGGTGAGCGAGAAAAAATTGTAGAACGGAGCGCGGGCCTTTAGCCCGCAGTAACACAGCGCCTCCGGCCTGTGTGTCCAACGGTGCCACTGGCCCGTTGCTCAAACCGGAGCGCTCCACTCAATTTCATATCACCCGCACCTGCTCCGCGCTTCCGAGCGTGGACACCGTTCCGTCATCGTGTTTCACGATGAGCCAGCCTTCTTCATTGAGGCCCGCGACCACGCCCTCCGTCAGCACGCCATGATGTTGCGCGCGGATGCGTTTGCCCATCAACCAGCTTCGTTTTTGCACATCAGCGATGACATCAGCAAAGCCACGCTCCCATTTCTCCAGCGCCAGCTCCAGATATTGCAGCAGCCTGATGGCAAGCTGGGTGCGGTCGAGGATTCTGCCGTCGCATTCGTTGCGCAGTGTTGTAGCCAGCTCCTGTAGTTCGGGCGGAAAGACTATGGTGTTCACATTCAAGCCCACACCCAGCACGATGAACGAACCCGCTGCGCCGACATGCGTCTCCGCAAGAATGCCGCAGAATTTTCGATCACGCAGCATTAAATCGTTCGGCCATTTGATCTGCGGGCGGAGACTCAATGCATCTTCGATGGCGCGGCAAATGCCCAGCGCCGTCAGCGTGGCCAGCCGCGCCCAGTGCTCGATCATCACATCAGGTTTCAGCAAAACGGAGAACAGCAAATCTTTGCCCGGTTCCGAGCACCAGCGGTTCTCCCGCCGACCACGTCCTGCGCTTTGTGCCTCCGCAAAAACAACGACTCCATGAGGCCAGCCAGCCAATCCCAGTTCCCGCGCATGATCGCTTGTGGATGCGATTTGTTCATGCACTTGAATTTCCGAGCCGATGGCATGTCCCGCCAGCGCCGCCGAAATCCGGCGGGCTTGCAAAGGCATGTCTGAAGCGGATGAAATCACGCCGCATCCTGCCGCTTCAACGCCCCGGCGCAAGCGGTGCGTGACGCTTAACTTGCATGAATGGAGAAAAATGAGACATTACCTGCCTTCATGCCCGTCCGGTTTCTCATCGCCGATGACTTCAGCGCCCATCAAAAGCTGATGTCCAACATCATCCGGTTCCTCGGCGGCGAATCCATTTTTGCATCCAACGGACACGAGGCGCTTCAAATGGCGCAGAGTGAAAAGTGCGACATCATCCTCATGGATTTGCAAATGCCCGGCCTCGGCGGCGTCGCGGCGGCGGATCAATTGATTCAAGGCTGGCCCTCAGACCAGAGACATCCCAGCATCATCGCTGTCACCGGGGACAACTCACACGAGCGTCGCGCCCTGTGCCGCGCCATCGGCATGAATGGATTCATCGCGAAACCTTACGACGCCAACACGCTCTACGATGCCTTGCAACAAGTCATCATTCGCGGCCATTGCTGGACCGATGGCCCGCCGCGTCGTGTGTTTAACATGACGCAATTTCTCGAAGTCGTGGAAAGCGGCGCGGAATTAAGGAGTCTGGAATTCGAAGACTGGGCCACATCCATGCCCGATGCCCTAGGCGATCTGTTCGATTCCATCAACGAATCGGGCGCGAGCGCAAACCGTCTCCGCATCGAGGAATTTCGCAACGATGCCGCGACCATGGGCTTCATCAAATTGGAAGCCGCCATGCTGGAACTCCGCCATCACACTGGCAATCTGAAAGCATCTTGGCACGACTCCGTGCTGGATGATTTCGATCTCTGCTTCATGGCTGCGCGCGAATCAATCCAACTGACGTCCGAGAGTTTGATGGATTGTGTTTGAGGTCACTTCGCAAAGTGCCGCTCAATCGCGCTGACCAATCCGGGAATGGTGTGTTCCTTGGCCTCGATATCCACGCGCAGGCCACGATCCTTCAATGTTTTCGAGGTGACGGGGCCGATGCTGGCGATCTTGATTTTGTCCGAGAGCGGCAGTTTGAGATCGAGAAAATGCTCGACTGTGGATGCGCTCGTAAATGTAATCACGTCCGCGCCTTCTTCTTTGAAGCGCGTGATGGCTTCGTGGCTCTCCGTCTCTGGCACGGTGCGATAGGCAATAGCTTCATCGACAATCGCGCCCATGCCGGTGAGTTCGTTGGCGATGACTTCGCGCGTCTGTTCGGCTTTCACCCAGAGGATGGTCTGGTTCTCCACATTGACTTTCTTAAAGGCTTGGATCAGTCCTTCGGCGACGAATTTTTCCGGCAGCAAATCAACCGCAAGATGCATCTGCTTGATCTTGTCCGCCGTGCCGGGCCCGATGGCGGCGATCTTCGCACCGCCGATGCTGCGCGCGTCTTGGTAGAGTTTGTAAAACATCTCGAAGAATTTTTCCACGCCGTTCGGACTGGTGAACACAATCCAGTCGTAAGTGTGGCAGTCCATCACGCTCTGTCCGAACTCTTTCAGGTCTTTCGGCGGCTCGATGCGGATGGTTGGCAGTTCCATGACATCCGCGCCGAGTTGCGTGAGCTTCTTGGAAAGCTCGCCCGCCTGCGTGCGCGTGCGGGTGACGACGATGCGCTTGCCAAAGAGCGGGCGATTCTCGAACCAGTTCAGTTTGTTGCGCTCCAGCACAACGCTGCCGATGACGCACACGGCGGGCGCTTTGAATTCGGCATCGCTTACGATTTTCGCGATAGTTTGCAAAGTGCCTTCGATGGTCTGCTGGCGTCCAGTCGTGGCCCAGCGCGTGAGCGCGATGGGAGTCGAAGGCTTGGCTCCGTGCTCCATGAGTTTGCTGGTGATTTCATCAATGCGCTCGACTCCCATGAGCATAACCTTGGTGCCGTCCGCCTGCGCGATCTTCGCATAATCGAGCGAGCTATCAGGTTTGGTCGGGTCTTCGTGGCCCGTGAAAATGGTCAGCTGCGAACAGTGCGCGCGATGCGTCACCGGAATGCCCGCGTAAGCCGGACCCGCAATCGCCGAGGTGATGCCGGGCACGATTTCAAATGCGATGCCCGCATCCGCAAGTTCCTGCGCCTCTTCCGCACCGCGCCCAAAGAGCATGGGATCGCCGCCCTTCAATCGCGTGACGACTTTGCCCGCGCGAGTCTTCTCGACGATGAGCTTGTTAATGTCTTCTTGCGACAGCGTGTGATCTTTGGCCTTCTTTCCGACATAGATTTTCTCGGCCTCGGGTTTGGCAAAGCGCAGCAGTTCGGGATTGCTCAGATAGTCATAAACGACCACGTCCGCGAGTTCGATGCATTCTTTTCCGCGCAGCGTAAGCAGTCCTGGATCACCGGGGCCGGCGCCGACGAGGTAACAAATTCCTGGGGTGGTTTTGGAGATGGATGACATGCGGAGGTTGTGAATGTGGCTTCCATCAGCCAAGATGCAACGTGCCGCAAGTCGCGCGATTGTTTCTGTTCGTGAGCAAACCCCGCCGCTCCCGGTTGCGCGCTCATTATGGGGACACCCGGATGATCGCCGTGGTCACAGCCCTGCGCGATTTCAGCCCTCAGGGCGTCAGCCTTTGTTGCGCGGCTTTTAACATCAAACGCGAAAACTTCCGATGCTGCACCGCCAGACCGTTTCCCCCGGCGCCTTGGATATATTGATAACGTTCATCTCATCCGCCGTGCGCGGGATGCTCTGAGCGCGCCCTAACCCGCATTTCTCACAGCGCAGCGCGGGTAGAACGACTTTTAAAGTCGTTGAACGTTAGACGATTTTAAAAATCGTCCTACCGATGGGTGCATCATTCGCAAACAGTCTGTGCTCTCCACGCGAGGTATCGTGAGAAATGCGCCCTCAATCTTGGGCGGAGATTATTTTCCCACGACAAGCGTCGCCAGTTTCGCCGCGACTGATCGCGGATCAGAAAGCGGTGACGATGCCGTTGCCTCGAATGGTTTGGCGGCTTGATCCGCCTCATTAAAGACGCATATCTTCATGTGTAGCGTATCGTCTTCGATCCAAGTGTGCGCGCCGATAGGCGTCTGGCATCCGGCTTTAAGGATATGAAGAAATTCTCGCTCGGCGGTGATGCGGGCGAAGGTTTCTGCGTGATTGATGGCGTGGAGTGCGGAGAGAGTGCGCGAGTCATCTTTGCGAGCCTCGATGCCGATGGCTCCTTGTCCGGCGGCGGGGAGAAATTCTGTGCAGGGAAGGATGGCTGCTTGAAGTGTGGAGTTGTCGATGAGCACGGGCAGAATGCCCGTGTTACACACAGGCTGCAAGCCTGTGCCACTGATGAAGCCGAGGCGCTCAAGGCCGGCGCGGGCGAGCAGAACACCATCGAGATCGGAAGGTGGAAAAAGTTTTCGCAGTCGCGTCGGCACGTTGCCGCGAATCTCTACGCAGATAACATCAGGGCGCAGCCATTGCAGTTGGCGGATGCGTCGCACGCTGCTGGTGCCGATTTTTGCACCAGCGGGCAGTGTCTTTAAATCAAAGCCATCGCGACTGACGAGCACATCTTCAATGGGCGCGCGGGGCAAAGTGGCAGCGATGCAGAAAGTCTCCGCAAGCTGCGTGGGCACATCTTTCAAGCTGTGAACTGCGGCATCAATCTCCCCTGCGGCAAGGGCGATTTCGAGTTCCTTAGTGAAGATGCCTTTGTCCAAATGGGGGCCGTCCGTAAACTCACGGAAGCGCAGATCGGGGCGTTGGTCGCCGATGGTGTTGATGATTTTTCTTTCCACGCGCAGTCCCGGATGGGCGGCTTGCAGCGTGGCCGTGACCATTTCCGTCTGGCGCAGCGCGAGTTCGCTGCCGCGTGTTCCGAGGATGAGCGTTTCAGGGTTCAAGATTCAGGGGCGGTGATGGCAGGTGGGTGAGGACGGCGGGAGCGGGGGGCGAATCTTTCGCGTAGCCGAATTTACGCAACTGTTCCTCGATGATTTCTTCACATTTTGCCAGCGCGCGTTTGCGTTCGCGGCGGCCTTCGTCGGCGATGCCCTGGAGCGCATCCACGTCGTAGAGATAGACATCGCTGATGTCATTGACCGCCGGGTCCACGTCGCGCGGCACGGCGATGTCGATGATGAAAAGCGGATGACCGCGACGACGATGCATCACCGGCTCGATGAGATCTGGCGTCACGACAAAATGTGTGGCACTGGTGCTGCTGATGACAATATCGACGTCATGCACCGCTTTTTCCCATTCATCGAAAAGCAGCGCCTCGCCTTTCATTTCCTTCGCGAGATCAACGGCGCGATCATGGCTGCGATTGGAAATAAAAATGCTTTTGGCTCCGCGCGAGAGCAAGCTTTGCGCACAAGCCCGGCTCATCTCACCGGCACCGATGAGCAGCACGCGAGAGTCGCGCAGATGGCCGAAGATTTTCTCGGCGAGCTCCACCGCGACCGAGCCGACGGAGGTGGAGCCGCGCTGAATAGTGGTTTCGTTGCGCACCAGCTTGCCGACGTTGAAGGCGCGCTGGAATAGTTTATTGAGATCGCGTCCAGTAGCTCCGGCCTTGAGCGCGGCATCATAAGCGGCTTTCACTTGGCCGAAGATTTCGGTCTCGCCGAGCACCATGGAATCAAGCCCGCTGACCACACGGAAAAGATGTCGCGCGGCGTCGCTTTCGGAAAGATGATAGGAGGTCAAGGCCTCGCGCTGCGCAGGTTCGAGTGCGAAATGATCTGAGAGATGAGTGCGCAACAAGTTGAAGCTGTCCTCTGATTTCTCATTACGATGCGCCCCGTAAATCTCCACGCGATTGCAAGTGGAGATCACGACGCTTTCTTCAAAGCCCGGCAGCGTCTTGATTTGCTGCGCTGCCTCCGGCAGTTTGTTCTCGGCAAACGCCAGCCGCTCGCGCAACTCGAGAGGAGTGGTGCGGTGGTTGAAGCCGAGACAGAGGAGCATTTTTTTGGGTTAGGAGTTATTGAAGCTGCGGTGGTGTTGGGGGCTACCAGCCCTCTCATGACTGAGGGCTGGCAGCCCCCAACACTTCTGCCAGTTCATTGCGCAAGCATCAATGGGAGTGGTGCGATGATTGACGCCGAGACAGAGGAGCATTTTTTATTTGAGTTACTTGGCGACAATCCAGATGGAAAGGAAGACCACGGCAAAACCTGCGATGGCGAGCAAGGCGGTATGGCGTGCGCTCAGCCTGCGCAGCATGATTAGCGGCAGCAGAACGGCGTAAAGCACCCAGATGCCCCAGGCGAAGAGCATTTTGCTATTCGTGATCGGCAACCCGATTTTGAACGATGCGCCCAGAGCGACACTGAGGAGCACAACCCCAATGAAGATCATTCGCGTGATGGCCTTGGAGAGATCGTTGATGGGCGGGAGCTGATGAAAGAGAGTATTGATGCGGTGCTTTTTCAGAAGCCGCTCTTGCAGGAGAAACATGACGCCGGTGATGCAAGCGAGCGCGAAAGCCGCATAGGCGATGAGCGCCACTGTTTTGTGCAACTCGCCAGCCATCGTCACGGGGCCATTAAATACGGGCGTCACATCCCAAGTCCCCGAGCGGATAAGTGAAACTGTCTGTAAAAATGCGATGAGCGGTGCGGTGAAGACGCCGAGCAATGAGAGGCGATAAGTGGTGCCAACCAGAAAATAAAGCAGCACGATACACCAGCCGATGAAGATGAAGACCTCAAAGAGATTCGTCAGCGGGCAGCGCCCGTGTTGCTGTCCCCGAAAGTAAAGGAACGCGCTCTGAAAAACAAAACCGAGCGCCATCGGCAGCAGATGCCAGCGGCTTTCCTGCCACTTGCCTGCACGCAGCGCGACCATGGCGTGGGCGACCCCGCCGAGAAAAGCGAGGGTGGAGAGCACAATGAGCAGACGGGGAATGTCCATGACGCGCACACTTTGGCGCAAAGTAGGGAGGATGTCGAATGCAGGGCTTCAACGGTTGCAAGGACATCAAGACGCCGAACATCGACGCGCTGGCTCTTGGCGGCGCTCGGCTCACACAATTCTACGTGCAGCCCATGTGAACACCCGACCTGTTCCAAGTTTCTGATGATCGCGGGAGCGATGTCACCTACGACACAAGCGTGCATGATCAGGTTCACGCCTACGATGTGCAGCTTGGCCTCGTGCAAACCAAGTGGAACTCCACTATGACTCTGCGCTGGATGCACGAATTCGGTGCGCGTGATCGCTTTGAGGGCAATAAGTATGTCCTCAATTTTGCCGTGAAATTTTAATTCAGGAACCGGGGCTGGAACTCAGGCAGACGGATAAGCCTTGACCCGCCCATCAGGGCGGCATAAATCGCTATCCGATGAATCCCGCCACCCTCGACCGACTTCGTTCCTCAATTCGCGATGTGCCCGACTTTCCGCAACCCGGGGTGGTCTTCAAAGACATCACGCCAGTGCTGGCGGATCCAGAACTGATGAGCCTGGCCATTGATGCCATGGCGGAGATGGCGGGGTCGCAGCGCGTGGACAAGGTGGTGGGCATCGACGCGCGCGGATTCATCTTTGGCGCACTGCTCGCCGCGCGCTTGGGTTGCGGCTTTGTTCCGGCCCGGAAAAAAGGCAAGCTGCCGTGGCGCACTCGCGGAGTGGATTACTCTTTGGAATACGGCACGGCATCGATGGAGATGCATGAGGATGCTATCGCACCCGGTGAAAATGTTTTGCTGGCCGATGATCTTCTGGCCACAGGCGGGACGGCGGGCGCGGCTTTGAAGTTGATGAAGGAGATGCGGGCGAATGTCCTCGGGTCGGTTTTCTTTATTGAACTTGGTTTTCTCAAGGGCCGGGAAAAAGTGGAAGCGTTCGGCCCGGTGCAGTCTGTGGTGGCATTCTGATTACGCAGCATGTCAACTCCTCGCGTTCCCTCACTCGCCGCGCTGGCTCGTGAAATGTTGGCTCCGGCAGCGGGCAGATCGCGCTCCAAACAGGAGATGGAGCGCGCGATCAAACGCTTCCGCAAGATTGGTGAGGAACGCTTCAGGATGCTGCACCGCGCAGGTGGCGATGGCGTTGAAGTCTGTGAGAAGAGGGCGGGTATGACGGATCTGGCATTGATGTATCTCTGGGAGCATCTCACGGGCAGGGAGGAATATGCGCTCTCCAGCAAGACGAAATTGAGTCTCGTGGCCACAGGTGGCTACGGTCGGGAGCAGATGAATCCATGCAGCGACGTGGACATGCTTTTCCTTTTGTCTGGCAACCGCACGCATGTGCCGGAGGCGGTGGGCGCATTGGTCACCCAGTTCCTGACCATGCTCTGGGACGTTGGCTTCAAGGTGGGCGACAGTTCCACGCGATCTGTCGGCGACACCATTGTTCAGGCCAACGCCGACAACCAGGTGAAAACCGCATTGATCGAAGCCCGGCTGGTGGCAGGTGATGAACTTCCATTCGCTGGTCTCAAAAAGCGTTTTGATCGTGAATGCATGAAAGGACGTGAATCCGAATTTCTCCGGATGCGTCAGGCTGATCTGCGCGAGAGGCATGCCAAACATGAGAACACTCCCTTCGTGCAGGAACCAAATGTGAAGACTGGTTGCGGTGGCCTGCGTGATTATCATAATCTTCTCTGGACGGCCTATGCGAAGCAGCGCACCACGCGGCTGCGCGATTTGATCAAGCCGGGCCTGCTCACTCCGACTTCTTTGCGCGAGCTAACCCAGGCGCATGAGTTTCTTTTGCGGACGCGCACGGAAATGCATTTGATCGAGAAGCGGGAGCACGATCTTCTGACACTGCGACTTCAGGGAACGGTGGCCACGAATCTCGGATACCGCCAGAAGCGCATCCTAGAACGCATTGAGGCTTTCATGCGTGATTACTACACGCACACGCGCAACATTCTTCAGCGCGGCAACGAGTTGATGGATCGTTTCCACCTCGACACCCTTGAGCAGGAACAGCAGGGTGTGCTCGGCTTCCTGGCGCGACGCCGCGCGGGCAAGCAGGAAAAGTTCGACGGCTTCTTCAGCAAAAACGAGCGCCTCTATGCAGAGAACGATCAGATTTTCAAAGACGACCCGTCGCGCTTGATGCGCATTTTCATGCACACGCAGCAACGTCATCTGCGATTCAGCCCGGAGCTATACCGGCTCGTGCAGAAAAGCTACGGATTGATCAACCAGACCTTCCGCTACAGCAAGGCGGTGCGCGAGAGCTTCGAGGCCATTCTTTCATGCAAAGGCGATGTCGCGCGAGTGCTGCGCCAGATGCATCGCGTGGATTTTATTGGGCGCTACCTCCCTGAGTTCGGCGCCTTGACCTGTCTGGTGCAGCATGAATTTTTTCATCGCTACACGGCAGATGAACATACGCTGCGCACGATAGACAAGCTCGACGACCTCGCCGGTGCGCCGCGCAAGAGAATGGAATTTTATCAAAAGCTCTTTCGCGAAATGCAGGAACCGGGCCTCCTCTATCTCGCGCTGCTGCTGCATGATTCCGGTCGCGCCGCGAACACGCTGACGCACAGCGATGAGAGTGCGAACCTTGCCAGCCGTGTCTGCCGCCGTCTCCAGATCAAAGGCGAGCGCCGCCGTCTGCTGATGTTCCTCGTGGACCATCACCTGACGCTTTTCAAGTTCGCCACCACGAAAAATCTCGACGATCCACAAGTGGTTGAAGATTTTGCCCGCATCGTGCGCAACCAGACTTTCCTTGATGCCTTGATGGTCATGAGCTGCGCCGACAGCCAGGGCACCAGCGAACACAGTTGGACGAACTGGAAGGAAAGTCTCTTGCGCCAGCTTTATAGCAATGCCCGGCGTTATCTGGATGATCCCACTGACTTTACCCGGAGCATCACCGCTCCGCTGGAAGTCCTGCAAACAGAGGTGATGGCCTTCGTCGGCGAAGGATTTGAAAAAGAAACGGCGGCGCATTTCACCCACATGCCTCGCGGTTACTTTAATTTCCGTGATGCCGCCACCGTTGCACGACATCTTCGCATTTTCCGTCAGTTCTTCCGCAAGCTGGTCGAGGATGATGACAATACCGGTCTGCTGCCCACACTGGAATGGGATGAGCGTCCCGAACAAGGTTGCAGCGTGCTCAATGTTGTCTGTTGGGATCGTCATTTGCTCCTCGCGCGAATCGCGGGTGCGCTCGCCGCGAACAACATCAACATTCTCTCCGCCGATCTTTTTCAGCGCACCGATGACGTGGTGCTGGACATCTTCCGGGTCTGCACGCCCCACTTCACGCCCGTCACCAATGAGCGCACCAAGGCGCGGGTGCAGAGTATGATCGAGCAGGCATTTCAAAACACGCACTTTGATTTCAGTGAACCCATTGCCGAGAACCGTCGCGCCAACAAAAGCCTGGAAGAAGTGGCGTCGGAACTGCCGCAGCGCATTTATCTCAACAACGAACTCAGTCCGAATCATACCGTGTTGGAGCTTCAGGCCATCGACCGAATCGGCCTGTTGCATGACGTTTTCATGGCCATCGGACAACTTGGCGTCAGCGTCTGTCATGCGCGCATCAACACGGAGAAAGGTGTCGCCTTCGATGCGCTCTATCTTCAGAATAACGCCGAGCAAAAAATCACGGATCGCGACTTGCTGCTGAAACTTAGGGAGGATGTGGACCGTGCGGTCTTCGTTTGATGCGATGTCAACCGAGCCGCCCATCATTCTCTTTGACGGCGTCTGCCATCTTTGTGCGTGGTCAGTCCAGTTCATCATCAAGCGCGATCCGCACAGCATCTTCCGGTTTACGTCGTTGCAATCGGATACGGGTCGTGAGATCACGCGCCAGCACGGACTTGATGAAACCGCGCTCAATAGTTTTATATTAGTGGAAAACGGACACGTCTGGCGTGAAAGCGATGCCGCCTTGCGCGTCTGCCAACATCTGCCCTGGCCGTGGCACTGGTTGCCAGTGTTTTTGCTGATTCCACGCGTGCTGCGCGATCCAGTTTATCGTTTCATCGCCCGCAATCGCTATCGCTGGTTCGGGAAGTCCGACACCTGCATGATGCCGTCGCCGGAGATGCGGGGGAGGTTTCTGGAGTAGCGCGAATTTCGCAGCTAGCTTGCTTTGCCTGCACTTTGCGAATACACTGCCTGCATCGTGAACACGCAATACACCATCCGCGCCGTTCTGCCGTCCATAGACAAAGCCCTGCGTCGTCGTGCCAAGCAGGAGACGAAGAGCCTCAACGCCGTCGCCATCGAAGCACTTGCGCGCGGCTTGGAGCTTGATGGGAAACCAGTCGAGCACACCGACCTCGACGCCCTCATCGGTTCATGGCAGGAGGACAAAGCATTTGACCAGGCCATTGCGGATTTCGAAAAAGTGTCTTTCGCATAGAATCAGTCCAATTGGAGACGGTATTAGACGGGAAGGGGATTCTTGACAAAAGAATTTTAAGTGGGATTCTCCCACCATGACGGTAACGGCTGACAGTAAGAAAAGAGTTCCATTGCCAACTCGGACGGGCGAGCGTTTTGACGTTCAGATATTCGGGAATGATAAATTCGTGCTAACCCGTCTTGCTCCTGTGGAAAGCCGGACGGCGAAAGTGAAGCTGTTTAAAAAGGGCGGATTTACCGTTGGGACATCAAGCCATGAAATCAACGAGTCCGCATTGAAGGAAGCGCTGAGCGAATGGCCATGAAGTATCTCCTTGATGTCAATGTTCTGTTGGCCTCGCTTTGGCAGAATCATCCTCATCATGAACGTGTGTTCGACTGGCTTGAGGAAAAAAAGCTCGTGGTCTGCCCTCTGGTAGAGTTGGGCTGCCTGCGGATCAGCTCCCAACCCAAAGTTTTTAATGCTCCGATGGCAAAGGCCCGCAGCTTACTCCACGCCTTTTTAACCGAGCGCAAAGTCCAACGGGTTGCTGACGATCTGCCCGCCTTGGAGTCTCATCCTCAAAAATCAGATGAAGTCACTGACAGCTATCTTGCGTCTCTGGCAGAAAAACATGGACTGATGTTTGCCACGCTGGATGCGGGCATCAAACATGGTTCGGTGGCGTTGATTCGCTGAATCATTATTTCGGATATGAACCGCAATCGCTATCGCTGGTTCGGGAAGTCAGACACCTGCATGATGCCAACGCCGGAGATGCGGGCGAGGTTTTTGGAGTAGCATGAATTTTGCATCTAGCTTGCTTTGCCTGCACTTTGCGAATACACTGCCTGCATCGTGAATACGCAATACACCATCCGCGCCGTTCTGCCGTCCATAGACAAAGCCCTGCGTCGTCGTGCCAAGCAGGAGGCGAAGAGCCTCAACGCCGTCGCCATCGAAGCCCTTGCGCGCGGCTTGGAGCTTGATGCGAAACCAGTCGAGCACACCGACCTCGACGCCCTCATCGGTTCATGGCAGGAGGACAAAGCATTTGACCAGGCCATTGCGGATTTCGAGCGAGTGGACGAGGAGGCGTGGAAATGAACGTCGCGCTGGATACGAATGCCTACAGTGATTTCATGCGCGGTGATGATGCTCGGGTCCGCATCATCCGCACCGCGCGCGCTATTTATCTTCCGCTAATCGTGCTGGCCGAGCTTCGCGCCGGGTTCGCTGCCGGGAATATGAAATCCGCCAATGCGGCAAATCTTCAGCGTTTTCTGGGCAGTCCGCGTGTCTCGATTTTGCTGCCTGATGAGCAGACCTCGCATTACTATGCGCAGCTTTATGTTCAGCTCCGAAAAAAGGGGGTGGCCATTCCGACCAACGATCTTTGGATCGCCGCGCTCGTCGTCCAGCACAACCTT
>JAYVQB010000429.1:0-4731 GCA_043757085.1 Verrucomicrobiota bacterium | reverse complement strand
CTGTGCCTGAACTTCAAATCGAACGCGTCATGCCGCCCACGTTGTCGGAGGGGAAAATCGTTACTGAAGTTGCTTCAATTAATGAGCAGCAGGCACCGACCGATACTGATGTGCCGACCGTTGATTCCAGTGTCGCCACGACACAAGAAGTGAAAAAGTCCTCACCTGCACCTTCCGCAGATACCGCTGTCATCCCCAAGTTTTCTTTGAAGTCATTCATCATCGCCGCCGCGCATCCGCAAACTTCGATCACCTTGCAGCCTGATCTCATGCGGCCCACCAAAGTAGCGACGACCGAGTTCGCCGGAATCATTCTGGCAGCACCGACGCTGGAGCATCTCAAGACTGCAACTATCGCTACAACCATTTCGCGCAAAACGGAGCCGCAACCCATGCTGGTCATCCATTCGTGGAAGTCGGAGATTGCTTCCTGCCCATGGGAAAGCACTCGCAGGCTCATGCGCTTCGTGGTTCAGATACCGGTCGATCAGGCGGGCATTGATTTGAACGATGCCTCCTATCATCTCAACGTGAAATTCGATCCGGCACAGGTTCAAGGTTATCGGCTCGTCACGGAGAAACACATGCCACCCGGCGGCAGCAGCAATCTGGCCACCCGCTTTGCATGGTATGAGATTGTTCCTGCGCTGAATTTTGCTCCGACGCGTGACAGGCCAGTATCGCTTGGCGTGATGGAGTTGGCGCAACCAGTTGCTGGTAAAGAAAGCCAGAAGTTGCGCCTCATGGACCGAGGGCTTGCCTGGAGTGAGGCGCGCGAGGATTTCGCATTCGAGACGGCTATGATCGGTTTCAATCTTTTGCTGCAAGGCTCGGACAATATAGGCAGCCTGAACTACAAGCTGGTGCTTGATCTGGCTGAAAAATCGAGAGGGGAAGACAGGCATGGCGAACGCTCGAAGTTTATCAAGACTGTCGAGCAGGCGCAGAAGGCCGCAGGGTTGTAATGGGAGGGAATCCTTTTCAGCGCAACTTTGAAAGCCGGTCTTTCGTCCAGGCCAAGCCCTGCTTGATGACTTCATCTTCTCCGTGCTGGACTTGGAGTTTTTCCCACTGGACGGAAGCTTTGTTAAAGTTTGTCTTGGCCAAGGCTGAATTTTTCATGGCCTCACCGGAATGTCCGATGATGCCATAAATCTGGGCCAGCAGGATGCCGCAGGCCTTGCGGTCCATCACATCCAGTGATGAGACGTCCTTCAGGAGAAGAGCTTCCAGCGGGGCGATGGCTTCTTCGGCCAGCGGGACGGATTCCTTGGCCTTGCCAAGATCGCAGAGCATCTGCGCGTTCTGACCTTTGAGCTTCGACAGTTCAGTCACATAGCGGTTGTTGTCCGGGTAGAGCTTCACCAGCTCCGCTAGGGCTTGCACTGCCATGTTTTGTCGGCGCAATGCCTCTGTTGGATTGCCCAGATCGCGGTCAAGCGAAGCCATATCGCTGTAGTTGCGTCCGAGAAGATAGCGCGCCTCGCCCCATTGTGGATGCACGCGGACAAGTTCGATCAGGATGTTCATGGCCTCGGAGTGCGCTTCCTTCGCGTCATTGCTGCCAAGCTTGCCGGCAACGATCTCGCCGAATTCAATGTAGGCTTCCGCGAGGGTGATGGCCTGCTCCGGGTTGTGGCCGGAGCGCTCGACGAGTTTGACCATCTCTTCCATGGAGTCGAACAAAGTTTTCATGGCCTTGTCCGGCTGGCCTAGATCGCGCTGCGCCAGTCCCTGTTCAACCCGGCTGCGCGATAAAATGAACTGCTCCTGCACAGTGAGATCCTCTCCAATGAGCTTGGCATCCATCAGTTCCGATACTTTCCCCAGCGCGTCTACCGCGTCGGATACCTTGCCGTCCCGCCGGGAACGTTTGCCCAGTTCATACCATGCGCTGGCACATTCGAAACGGGTGGCGCGGTTCTTGGAATCACCCAGCACGGCCGGGCCAAGCGCTGCGACGGCCTGCTTAAAAAGATTAAGCGCCTCGCTGCGGTGGCCATCCTCGGCTTTCAGCGTTCCCAGCCAGCGGCACGCGCTGCCAAGCAGTTCCTGCCACCGTGTTGCATTGGCATGTCCGGGTTGCTTTTTCAATAACAAATCCAGCGCGGACTTGGCCTTTTCAAGATAACCCGTCGCATCGGAATGTTGTTGCTTTCTCAGAAGCAGTTGTGCCGTGTTGAAGTAATTGCGCGCACGTTCCGGCAGAAGATCGTCATTTTCTTTGAGCCGCTTCCGTTCGTTTTCATAGAAGATGATGGCGTCATTGATCTGCTTGTCTGAAATTTCGGCTTCCAGACCCACACCGGTGGGCATTCGCAGAAGTTGCGAAAGAAACTGGTCCACCGCAGCCTGTGATATCTGCAAGTTCTGGTTGGCGAGTTGATGCGCCTCGCGCTCCTCATTTAACCTCGTGGAGAGGTCGCTGATCTTACTGCCCTGGTCCCTCGTCAGCTGATTGATCTCATGATCCATCTTCGAAATGGTCTCATCTTTTTTTGCGATGAGAACATCCGCGCGCTCTGCGTGCGCCCGGACGCTTCGCGCATAGACCAGCGCCCAGATACCCTCAATGACCATCACCGCGCACAAGACAATGGCCAGCGCTCGCAAGAACGCCACGTTGCTCGATTGCCGACTTTTTTCGATCTCAATCTTTTCCTGCGCATCCTCCACGAGATAATCTGACTCCAGTTTCTCAAACTCATGCATCACCTCACGCAGATCGGGCCAGCGATCCGCCGCATCCAGCGCTAGACATTTGTCGATGATTTTCTTTCTTCGCGCATCCCATTTGGTCGTTGGCTCCGTCGGCCAGGACACATCCGGCTGGGAGCGCACGCTGTGCAGCATCGAGGCATTATCGAGTGTGTATGTCGCACCGACTGGCAGCGGGTGACTGGCGACAAATTCTGCATAGGCCGTTGCCCCGCGCGGGAATTCGCCTGTGAGCAGGCGGAATGCCGTCACGCCGAAGGAATACACGTCCCATGAAGTGCCGTGCCGCGCCAAGGCATCGGGATGTTCCACCTGGTCTGGCGGCATATAAAGGATGTGATCCGTCGTTTCGAAGTGGTGCGTGCCGCCGATCCATCCCTGCACGATATCAGAGATCTTGATCGAGCTGCTTGGGTCATCATCCAGCAGAATGTTGCGCGGCTTGAGATTGCAATGTAAAAGATTGTTCCGGTGTAACCAGGCCATCGCGTCGCACAATTCATAGATATAGCGCCAGGCTTCGTCCGCTCCAGACTTCCCGCAGCATTCCTCCAGCGTGGGAGTATCCCAATGCTTCTGACCTTTCTGATCCTCAGTGCTGAAACCCAGCAGCGGCATCGCGCAGTAGTAGGGACTGTTGTCAAAATCAAATGCCAGCGACCTCGGCAGGCCAGGATGCTCCGGCATCTGCTGCAATCCCCGCATCGCGATGGATAGAAGTTTGCGGCTGATCGCCATGCTGCCGAAGACCTTCACTGCGCAGGTCTCGCCCGTATCCAGTTTCACCGCACGGTAAACTGCACCGCAGCTTCCGCGCCCGATCAACTCTTGTAATTCCAGACCTGCAATTTGCGGCAAACTCATGACGACTTTTCAATATTCCTACGGTAATCCCACTTGGATTCCTGCAATGAGGATGACGCACTCATGCGAGAATTGCAAATAGAGCGGGGGTGAAAATGGAAGAATGGGATGGCACTGAGGGACGACTGTCACACACGTCATAAACTTTCTAATTCATGCGAGGGCAGTTTTATTTTTTATTTCCTGATTCCTCAGCCGAACCCGTCGGCGCGGCATCACCGGCGAATTCGATGACCAGACCTTCCCTCTGCATGGCACGCGCGATTTCTTTCTCAATATCTGCGAGTTTGCGGCCCCGGATGAGATGCTTATCGGCGGCTACCAAATGCGGGGTGCCGGATTCGATGGCGCGCAGCCAGGCGATGATGTTGGCGGCGTCGCCTTTGTCGTCCACATGATAGAAGTAATAAGCTAGGATGGTGGCGGAAGCGTAGTTCCGCCTGGCAATGTTCTGGCCACCACCAAGCGCTCCGGCCCATGCGCTGCCATCAATGTGCATGAGGTGATGGATGTGCCACATGGTGAATTTCTTGTCCCATACACCCTTGTGATCGTTGAGGTATTTCCGCACATTGGCGCCGGGATTGGTAAGGGAGAAACGGCCCATGTGATATTTCTGCGCGGCTACATATTCCGCTGAGCCTTCCACATACCAGGTCGGCAGACTGACCAGCCAATGGTTCATCATCTGGTGGGTGATTTCGTGAATGAGCGTGGTGTTCTCCGCCAGCGGTTCCAGCGCGACGCGTTTGCCCACGATCTTCACGCCAAGGCTCTGGATGGGGACAAAGATGGAGCGCTGTCCGCCCATATAAACGCCCGCGGAATCGGGAATGGCCCCGGCCTTGAAGTAGTCGTCCTTGTTGGTGAACAACTGCGCCACGAACAACTCGCGTCCTTCCTCGGGCTTGGGTTTGAGATCGAGCGGCAGTTGTTTGTTCACTTCCAGCGTTCCTTCAAATATGCGCCCGAACTCCCGCACCACATCCGCGCCCAGACGTGAGTCACAGCGGAACTCGAAGTTTGCCGTGTGGTAGATGTATTCCTTCGCTGCCGCATCTTCCTTCACGACGGTAGCCTTTGGTGCCTCTTCCAAGCCAGTGGACTTCGGCCAGCCCTTGGCCGCAGGTGCGGATGAACCAAAGGCGG
>JAYVQB010000428.1:0-4741 GCA_043757085.1 Verrucomicrobiota bacterium | reverse complement strand
CCTTGCATCCGCGGTTCTCGCGAATGCTGCTCACGGCGGCTGAACTGGGTTGCCTTGAAGACGCGGCCTTGTGCGCGGCCATTGAGCAGGGGCGTGATCTGCTCATCCGTTCCTCACAGACTACGCGGAAGCAGGAAGAGTTTTTTGAGCGGAGTGACATCACAGAATTTCAGCCACTGATCCGTGCCTTTGAAAAAGCAGCATCACTGAACTTTGACCCTGCCGCGTGTGCGCCATACGGCATTCATGCGCGCGCGTCGTTTGAGGCCATGCGGAGCCGAGATCAAATCATGCGCTTGTGCGAGCGGATGGGACTCGTAATTTCAAATCTTAAATCTCAAATCGTAAATCCAGAGATGCTCGCCAAGTCATTGCTCTCGGCGTTCTCAGATCATCTCGGAGTTGAAACCTCCAGCGGCTCGAAGGTCTATCAACTCGCGGGTGGTTATCGAGGTCATCTGGAAAGGGATTGCCACATCAAGGCTCCATCCATGCTTGCCGCCGCCGAGATTGCTGAGATTCAAGGCAAGGCTTTGCAGGTAAAATTAAATCTCGTCACCCGCGTGGAGGAGGAATGGCTTCGAGAATTGTTTCCCTCCGACATCACCAACGCTCATCGCGCGGTATTTGATGCGATTAATCGGCGCGTGATGAACCGCGAAGAAACGCGCTTCCGCGATCTGGTGTTGCACAGCCGGGAGCGTGGCGAACCTGATCTTGATCAAGCGGCGGAACTGCTCGCGGATGAAGTCATCGCGGGTCGGCTGCAATTGCCGAACTGGAATGAGCGCACTGAGCAATGGATCACGCGGCTGGCTTGTCTCGCGGAATGGATGCCGGAATTGGAAATGCCGGTGATCGGCGATGATGACCGCCGACTTCTGATCGCGCAGATGTGCCACGGCGCGACCGCTTATCGCCAGATTAAGGAACGCACACCGGATGCGGCATTAAACTCGTGGCTCTCATCACAGCAGCGCGAGATGCTGGAGAAATATGCTCCGGAGCGGGTGAAATTGTCGAACGGCAAGACACCGCGCGTGGAATATCGCAAGAACGCATCGCCGCAGATTTCGGTCATCTTGCAACAGCTCTATGACATGAATGAAAACCCGCGCATCGCTGGCGGCAAGGTTTCCGTGCTGGTTGAAATTCTCGCCCCGAACCAGCGTCCCGTGCAGGTAACGGCGGACATCGGGAACTTCTGGAAGACTAGTTACGCAGCGGTGAAGACGCAGTTGCGCGGTCGTTATCCCAGACACGAATGGCGCTGACCAGTTTCCGCTTGTGCATGTTACTCATACACTCTTGCCCTCCCACCACCATGTCAGGAATTTTCTTTATCCCACTGATCGTCGCAGTCGTTATCGCGTTTTTCGCGAAACGACGTTACGAAGCCGCTTTTGCGCATGGAATGAAAGCAGCCATGCCGGGAGGCCAGACGGCGGCGGAAGTAGCGCGGGAGTTTCTCGATGCCAATGAAGCCCCTGACGTGAAAATCATGGAGCACTCGGCGACCGTGACCGATTACTTCGATCCCAAACGGCGCTGCCTGTTTCTGCATCGCGATGTCATGAATGGAAATAGTGCCGCAGCTTGGGCTATCGCGCTGCACGAAGCAGCGCACGCGGCCCAGCCGCCTGCTCCAGTGGAAATGAGACTGAACAACATCAAGCTCACCCGCTATGTGCCGGCATTGACCGCACTGGCATTTCTGGTGCTGGGTTTTCTCAAGCGCGTCCCCTTTCCCATTGGATTGAGAATCATGGGCGTCATCTGGTTTGTTGTGATGCTCCTGAATGTAATGACTCTGGCCGTGGAATTTAATGCCTCGGCCCGGGCCATGGCGTTCTTGGAACGCAAACTCAGCCGATACCATGAACTTCTGGATCATCTGCCGCGCATCCTGAAAGGTGTGGCCTGGCGGGATACAGCGGCGTTTCTGCGCTCACCGCTCTATTGTTTGTTCGGGTTGCTTCCGGTGGGCGGAAAGCTGAGGCCCCGGTAGCACAAACTCAATACCTCCGCATCTCTGGCTCGATGAGGTCTGCCCAAGCATCGATGCCGCCAGTGAGATTGTAAACTTTTTTGAAGCCAGTGCTGCGAAGGTAGTTCGCCGCATGTGACGAGCGCATCCCGTGATGACAATAGACAACGATGGTTTCATCGTGATCCTTGAAGCGCACCTGCGACTGCTCGGCAAAACCGGAGAGCGGGATCAGCTCCGCCTGATCAAGATGACAGATGGCGAACTCATCCTCCTCGCGAACGTCGATCAGCCGGAATGCGCGTGCGCCGGGCTGCTTCATCCACTCATCCAGTTCTTCAGGAGAGATATCCATGTTGGGCAAAGAAATCAGTTCCTAACATCCACCGGCGTGCCGATCTCGACATTGCTGAAGAAGATCGCCGCCATCTTTTCCGGCATCCGCACACAGCCGTGTGATGCGGCGTAACCGGGCAGATAACCGGCGTGCATCCCGATACCGCGCGTAATGCGCATGAAGTAGAACATGTTCGCGCCGTCGAATTTCGCACCGGGCGGCATGGGATCAATCTGCCGGTCAATGTTTTGTTTGATGGGCTGGCCGCTGGCGTCCACGTAATCGCCGTATTGACTGGATTGATGATGACGGTCTTTTTGCTGGATGGTGGACGAGCCAGTTGGCGTGCGATGCTCGTTGTCACCACTGGAGATAATGGACATGCCGACCAGTCGCCCGCCTTTGTAGAAGTAAGCTTTTTGCTGGTGGAGTGAAATGACGATGCCCGGCGCGCCGGATGCGCCGTCCCCTTTCCACCACGACTCGGTGTCCTCCTGCTGGTTGCTGTATCGAACATCGCCCGGATTGTAGCCTTCAAGGTAGCGCGTGCCGCCCATTGCACCCGCCGGCCCGTAGTAGTAGAGATTCGTGCATGAACAGAGTGTGACTGCGATCATGGCTAAGGCCGCGTTTTTAAATGGAGTGGTCCAGGCTGCGAGCATCGTAGGATTCTTAATGAAGCGCATCATGGAACAAGGTTCGCCCGCTGTCATGCAACAAGATTGTCGGCGTGCGCGGAGCCTTTTGCCCTTGCCTCCTGCCGCCATCTGCGGCATGGGTTCATTTGCAGCATTGCTGTTCTGCAATCACCACTTCCCCTCGAAATCCATGCCTACTTACGAATACGAATGCCTGACCTGCGGCCATCAATTTGAAGCCGTTCAATCCATGAAAGACCCTCGCCTCACCGACTGCCCGCAGGCTGCCTGCAAGGGAACTGTGGAACGAAAGATCGGACGTGGCGCAGGAATCATCTTCAAGGGCAGCGGCTTTTACCAGACGGATTACCGGAGCGATTCCTACAAGGCTGCTGCGAAGAAGGACTCTGACTCATCCAGCGGGTCAGGCTCAGCCGCGCCCAAAGAATCAGCCGCCGCCAGCAGTGCCAGCACATCTTCATCAAGTTCCCCCACCACAGCGCCTGCAACGAGCAGCGCGACTTGAGTTCATGAACCAGCTCTTTGCGTGTGTTCCGCTTTTCCCTCAACATTTTGGTCACGAGCTGGCTCGCCTTTCTGACGGCGTCTGCCATCGAGAGCCACCGCCCCGCGAGTCTTGCAGACGTGGCGGGGCTAGAAACAGGCGGCAAAGCTGCACCTGATGATTTGCTCGATCTGATTGAGCAGAGCGTGTGGCACCGCAACACTCCACTGGAGCTTGCAGAAGGTGATGTGAACCGTTATCTCGCGGCTGTGTTCAATGGTCGCCAGTCTGGCCCGTCGAGTATTCTCGCCAGATTTGACCGCGTCGTGCTGGATTTTCAGCCGGGTATTTGCCGGGTGTTATTTCTCTGGAACTCTGGTGGCTCACGCTCCACCGCATCGCTGAATTTTACTGTAACCAGGGATAGAAAAAAGTTCGTCATCGTGCCGGTCGCGGGCAGTTACGGTCGCCTGCCGGTATTTCGCGGTGCGCTGGCCGTGTTGATTCCGGCTTGCCGCAGCCTCAGCACTGCGCTTGATGCGGAAATTAGGGCCATTTTGCAAATGAACCAGATTCGCTTTGAAAAGCACAAAGTCATTCTCGATCCCCGTTTGAACGCGAGCAAATAGCACCCGACTATCGAATATGCGCATTTTTGACAATACGCCGGTGATTCGATGGATCGCACCCATTGCGGGTGTGCTGATGCTTCTTGCCACTGTCAGTTCCCAACAACCACCTGGCGGCTCCACGGTCCCGTCCGTTGCCGCCAAGCCCGGTTCCCCCGCGACATCCACCAGCGTCAACGGCCAGTTCGTCATCCACGGGGCCGACCTGAACACGCGCGGCGCTTTCATCATGCTGTGCGATGATTCGGCATCAGCTCTCGGCAAACTTTTGAGGGATGATTCAAAGTTCATGATCCCGGTGGTCGTGGTTTTGAAATCACCGCCGGATATCGCGCTGGGCGGACCAGCCATCAGCACCAACATCAACCAACTAGCGCACGGTGGATTCCACTTGCAGATGAATGTGCAACTGCGCCCCGATTTCCTCAGCGAGGATTTCGCCCGTGAACTCGTCCGCATCCTCCTCGCCGAAAGAATCCTGCGCAATCACAAGGAACTCCACACCAACCGTCAGAAGGTGCTGCCGGACTGGGTGCTCACCGGCGTGACGCAGGCCTTGGAATTTCGCAGCCGCACTAGGCCGAGCGCATTCTTCTCCGCCGTCTTCCAACGCGGCCAGGTTTACAGTGTGGACAAACTTTTGAC
>JAYVQB010000427.1:0-18615 GCA_043757085.1 Verrucomicrobiota bacterium | reverse complement strand
TGCGGGGATTTTTTCCACCGCTATGATGAATGAGTTTGACCGTTTCCTGATCAATCGGCAGCACCGCGTAGCCATTCAGGAGCAGAGAGCTTTCGATGAACGCGACGGCTTCACGCCTGGTCAGCGGGCGGGTGCCGATGATGCGCAGCATCTCGCCCTGAAGGCCTGCATCGAGGATCATTTTTTTTCCAGTCAATTGCGAATAAAATGGGATGATGGCCGCCACTGGTGAATTCGGGAAATTTACGGTGACGCGATCATTGTCTGCTGCTTCAGCCCATGCCTTGGAAACGGGCATAAGAAATCCGCTCTGTGCACCGGCGATGACGCAAACAGACAAAGCCCAACGGACCAGCGTTCTCGAGAAGACCATTGGAAAAAGTGACGGCATGATTAAGTAATCCTAAATATCATACATACTTCGATAATTAAGACAATTAAAGATATGATATTTAATTATATAGGGCTATGCACTTGACGCTTGTTAATCCTCGGTCAGTTCGCTGCATGAGTAATCTCGCCGAGTTGAGGCAAAAATTTCATTCTGTGTGGTCCCTATTGGATGAACGCACCCGTCGAATTATGGCCGCCAATGAAGCCACGAGTCTCGGCTATGGAGGTGTCTCTTTAGTGCACCGCGCATGCGGACTCTCGCGCAAAGCCATTGCCAAAGGCATCCATGAAATTGAAGAAGGAGCCGCACCACCGAAAGGTCGCATCCGCCGGGCGGGAGCCGGACGCAAGCCTCTGACGCTTTCCGACCCCCGGCTTCTTGATGCTTTGGAGCGGATGGCAGATGGCCAAACGCGAGGTGATCCGGAGTCTCCCCTGCGATGGACCTGTAAAAGCACGCGGAGCCTTGCCCGTGAGCTTGGCAGACAAAGACACCCGGTCAGCCATGTGAAAGTGGCCCAGCTTCTTCATGCCCTGGACTACAGCCTCCAGAGCAATCGCAAGACGCAGGAGGGGGCGGAGCATCCTGATCGGGATGCGCAGTTCCGCCACATCAATGCTGCGGTGAGCAAGTGCCTGCGCCAGGGCATTCCCGTGATTTCGGTGGACACCAAGAAGAAGGAACTCATTGGCAACTACGACAATGCCGGCCAGCAATGGCTTCCGGCCAAAACGCCCATCAAAGTTCAGGGGCACGACTTCCCCGGCCCCGAAGTTCCCCGTGCTTATCCCTATGGCATCTACGACGTGGGGCGCAACGCTGGTTTTGTCAACGTGGGAACCGACCATGACACCGGAGCCTTTGCCGTGGCCTCCATTCGGGGATGGTGGCGCTATGAAGGCCGGCGGCTTTATCCGGACGCGCCCATGAGTAATAAGTTTCATGGCGAATGGAACTATGCCATAAGTCCAAAAACAAAACCCTAAGATGCTACCTTTATTTCTTTACAGTGCCTAACTGGAGAGCCGGATGCGGGAAATCCGCCCGTCCGGTTCGGAGGGGGGCGACGCAAATCAATGCGTCGTTCCTACCTCTATCGTTCTGGACACACAGGCTGGAGGCACGGTGCTACGTCATTAAAGCGTTTCCGCCACTTGCACCCAAGTCGTTTCGCCACAGAAAACCTTAGCTCGCTCTGCGAGAGTGGCGGCATCGGCACCGCTGCGGGCGATGGCGAACATAGTGGAGCCGGAGCCGGACATAAGCGCGGCGCGTGTTTCCGGCTGATCGAGCAGCCAAGTTTTCAGCGTGGGGAGCAGCATCCATTTTTCAAACACCGGTCGCTCCAGATCGTTGACCATGTTGCCCCATTCGCAGAGCTGGGGCGCATAAAGTGCGCCGGGCAATTCACGTGATTCTGCCCAGCTTTGGTAGGCCCAAGGCGTTGGGATATTGAACGAAGGTTTGATAAGCACCAGTGGCAGACGCCACGGAAACTCCACGGACAGCACTTTCTCTCCGCGCCCTGTGGCATCACAGACGGTTTCATAAAGAAAAAATGGAACGTCAGATCCTAGAGTGGCCGCGAGTTCGCCGAGCTGCGGCACATTCAAGGGCGATCCACCCAGTTCATTCAGGCCGCGCAGCATCGCCGCCGCATCGCTGCTTCCGCCCCCGAGACCAGCGCCGTGCGGGATGCGTTTCTCCAGATGGATGTCCCAGCCCGCGCGGGTGCTGGTGGCGGATTCAAAGGCGCGCAGGGCGCGCAGGACCAGATTGGACTCGTCCGTCGGCACGGTGGCATCGGAGCAGGTAAGCTTCACCGCCTTGTCCGTTCGCTTGGAGAGGCTGATTTCGTCCGCCAGTGAAATGGGGCACAGGCGGGTTTCTACTTCATGGTAGCCGTCGGCTCGTTTGCCCGTGACGCGCAGCCAAAGATTGATTTTTGCAAGCGCGGAAAGGATGAGGGAGGGTCGGGGCATGTGCCGGAGTATCCTTCTCAAGGACTGTGGTCAAGGCAAGGAAGTCGTGAATTTATGGGTTTCCGAGATAAAAAATTACATTTGGCAAGCAAAAAACTTGTAATCCTCCATCGGAATCTATTAGTTTGTTCTATTATCACTAACCGCTCCCCCCTGGCGGCGCACTGATTCACGACCCCAGTTATTATATGTCATGAAGAAAACCAAGCGCCCTATCCCCAAGAAAGCTCCGGCTAAAAAATCACCGCCCGCCAAGTCGGCAAAACCTGCTGCCAAAAAAGTGGTCAAGGCGGCCAAGCCACCTAAAGCCGCAAAAGCCGCAAAAGCCCCGAAGGCCCCCAAGGCTCCGAAGGCTCCCAAGGTCCCCAAGGCTCCGAAAGCCCCACCTGCTGGCAAGCAACCCCGCGCCGGAGCACCCATCGCAGTATGGGATGACGATCCAGAGTCCGGCCTCAAAGTGGAGAAACGCCCCGCGCCCACGCTTTCGCTGGTTCCGCTGCCCATGGAAATTTCCGGGCCTGCGCCGAAAGCAGCCATTTATCCTACTGGCACCGCGAACTTCCGCTACTGGACCGCAGCCGATGCCTTGCGGCGCGCGAAAGATTTCTGGAAGACGCATCTTCCTGAAGGTGGTGCCTGGCATGACGGAGTGACCCTGGCCGTGCATCTCGACGCGGGCGAAGACCTCAACGCTTACTACGACCGCAAGTCGCTCTCGTTCTTCCACGGCAACGTCAAAGGCAAGGCCATCTACACCGGCGAAAGCGCGGACATCGTCTGCCATGAGTTCGGTCATGCCGTGCTCGATTCCTTGCGGCCCGATCTCTGGGATGCCTCCCTCGATGAAGTGGCAGCATTCCACGAGTCATTTGGAGACATCTCCGCCATCCTCACTGCCCTGCAGCTTCCCTCCGTGCGCGCCGCCGTGCTCAAGGAAACAGGAGGTCGCATCTGGCAGAACACCTTGCTCTCGCGCACTGCCGAGCAGTTTGGCAAGGCCATCCATTCCATCAATCCGCACTCCGCGCCGGCGGACTGCCTGCGTAACGCGGTAAATTCATTTTTCTACTCCGATCCGATGCATCTGCCGCCGACCGCACCGGAAAGCAGCCTGTCCTCGGAACCGCATTCATTCTCCCGTGTGTTCACGGGCGGATTTTTCGAAGCCATGTCGGGGATGCTCAAAACCATCTCTGCCAAACCGAATGACGCCGATCTCCAGAAACTGGCCCACGATGCTGGCGCGCTGCTGACCAAAGCCGTGCGCGCGGCTGCATTGAGCGCCGCATTCTACAGCGAAATCGCCGCGCAGATCATCTGGGCGGACACCGCGCTCTTTGAAGGCAAATACGATGACGCGCTCCGCAGCGCCTTTGTGCGTCGCGGCCTGCTCTCATTGGAAGCTGCTCGCTCGCTCAAGGCCGAAGCCGCCCGCGCGGTGGTCGCCAAACCGACGCCCGGCGACGAAATGCCGCGCGGTCGCGACATGATGATGCGCGCCAGTGCATTTGGATTGACCGAGGGCGCAGTGGTTGTGCGCACCGCATCGTTCTCACGTCGAGGGCTTATTGCCCCCGCAGCATTCGACACCGGCTCCACGCCAGTGCCCGGAGTCGAGCAGGCCACGCAGTCATTCCTGGAATCTCTCTTCCGTCGCGGTCGTATTGATTTCAGCCAGATCAAGCCTGGCGTCAGTTCCGTGGCTCATCCGACGGTGCGTCGCAAGACGCATTACCTCGTCGAGCACAACGGCCAGTTCCATCTGCGCCGCCGCTGCTTTGACGATGGATACGAAGATTGGGGTTGAACAAAAACTCATGGCCAAAAAGGGCACCAGCAAGACCGTGAAAAAACGCGCCAAATCCGGTGCGGAAGAAAAGTTCGTGGACAATCTCATCACGCGCGGTGAAGCGGTAAAAAAAACGGGCGGCAAGCAAAAGCTGCCGCCCGGCGCGACGCATTGGCTTGTGGAGAACAAAGATGAAAAGGCCGCCACGGTGCAGCGTGCGCGTTTTTCCCTGATCTAGCCGCACAAGAATCAATCATGTCCCTGCGCATTCAAGATTTGCCGGAGAGCGACCGACCGCGTGAGCGATTGCTTCTGCAAGGCGCGGCTGCATTGAGCAACGCGGAGTTGCTGGCCCTTTTCATCAACACCGGCATGAAGGGCGAGAACGCCATTCAGATTGGCGCGCGCCTTCTCAACGAGGCCAAAAACCTTCGCGTCCTGTCCCGCCGCACGGCGATGGAACTGTCCAAAGAACGCGGACTCGGCCCCGCCAAGGCCGCACACATCGCCGCCGCATTTGAACTAGGCCGCCGCGCCGCACGGGAGGAAATCGTCGAACTGAAAATGGATGCCCCGCAGAATATTTATGAATATCTCTGCAACGATATGGCCCGCATGAATCAGGAGGAATTGCACATCCTGATCCTGAACACCCGCATGATGCTCGTCCACGACCAGAAGCTCACCGTCGGCACGCTTAATGAAAGCATCGCCCACCCGCGCGACATTTTTCGTTGCGCCATCCAGCACAATGCCCACGCCTTCATCCTCGCGCACAATCATCCCAGCGGCGACCCCTCACCGAGCGAAGCGGACCGCCAGCTCACGCGCCGCATTCGCGAGATCGCGCAACTCATGAAGATTGATTTCGCCGATCACATCATCATCGGCGCGCCCCGTGCCGGCGCGAAACCGTATTTCAGTTTCCGGGAAGCGGGAATGATGTGAGGGGTGGAGTTGAACAATGGTTGAACTATGGCTTGAATAATCTTGCCTGCGCGCGTCAAGCAGCGCTCATTCAACAATCGTTCAACAACAGTTCAGCCATTGCTTAACCCGATGCATTCTCCCACCGCCATCATCTCTCCCGAAGCCAGCATTGATCCCAGCGCGGACATCGGTGCCTATGTGGTGATCGAAGGGCCGGTGAAGATTGGCGCGGGTTGTAAGGTGGCGCCGCACGCACAGATCATCGGGGACACAGTGATCGGCGATGGCAGCAGCATCGGGCGCGGCGCGGTGATTGGCGAGAATCCGCAAGACTTGGGATTTGATCCTGCGATTTCCAGTGGCGTAAGAATCGGCAAAGAAAATGTCATCCGCGAGCACGTCACGATTCATCGCGGCAGCAAGCCCGGCGGCATGACGGAGATCGGCGATGGAAACTTCATCATGGTCGGCGCTCACTTAGGCCATGACGTGCGGATGGGTGATAAAAACGTCATCGCCAACGACGTGCTGCTCGCGGGTCATGTCCACATTGGCAGCAATACATTCATCGGCGGCGGCGCAGTGTTTCATCAATTCCTGCGCATCGGCGACTATTGCGTCGTTCAGGGCAACGGCTCCTTCAGCAAGGACATCCCGCATTATTGCGCCGCCCAGCGCATCAATCGTGTCACCGGATTGAATGTCATCGGCCTGCGCCGTCAGGGGTTCACGACCGAAGATCGAGCGGCAATGAAACAGCTTTTTGCAATCGTCTTCCGCAGTGGCATGAACCTTTCGCAAGCTGTCGCAGCCGCCCGCACGATGGAATGGCCCGCGCACGCCGTGCGATTCATTGAGTTCCTCGAAGCCCCGTCAAAGAAGGGCGTGTGCCAGTTGCGGCCCGGCAAGGATGAGGAGTGATGCAAAGCGGACTTGTTACAAGGTGCGTCGTCTAAAAAGAAGGAGCGCGAGTATGGCGAAGCCTACTCGCCCATTGTGCGTCTGGATTATGGCCACATTAAAGACCCAATTTTAGGCGAGTGGTCTTGCGACACATTCGCGCTCCTTCTCAATGAATATGTCGCAACAGCAGTCGTCTCGCCGCGACGGTGGCGACGATCCCGATGGCACAAATCGAAAGCAGATATGGCACGGTTCCTTGCGCCCTTCGCGGAATGCTGACAGGCGGCGACTGCTCGCCGGGCACTAGCATGACCCAGCGGGCTTTTTCTTCGGGATGGAGTAAATTATTTGTCCACAAAATCACAGTCTGTCCCGCGTCCTCCGGCACTTGAAAGCGAAGCGACTCGCCGGAAGGAGCAATATCCCAGGCGGCAACCAGCAGTTGATGCGGCTTCCCGGCCATGAGCGGATCAACCGGAAGCGGCGAGTCAGGATCCGGTTGCGTGCGTTTTTCAAGCCGGGGCGCGGAGAGTTTTGCCGCGCCGTCCGCGATTTGCAGGGCGCGTTGCGCCGCTGTTGCCGCCTCGGTCTCATTGGCGATCATTGGGTTGTCACCGTAGTCGGCGGTGACTTCCAGCAGCACGCGGCCATCACTTTGCACGAGAGCTTTGGCGACGAGAAACTCGCTGCCGTGCGCCGACGCAGAGAGGGGCAGCGCGAACGCTGCCCCTGCAAAAATCAGACGCTGAAGGGTGCGGATCATTTTTTGTTCCAGCGCAGCACGCGGCCCCACTGGTTCCATTCGGTCTCAAGGATGTTGCCTTGCGCATCAAACGTGATGCCGTGCGGCGAGGTGACGATGCCGGCTTGCCAGTCCTTCGGCTCGATCATGGGCGTGTTGGTCAGCTTCTCGTGAAGGCCGATCTCGGCGACCATTTTGTTTTCCTTGTTCCAGACGCTCACGCGTCCGGCAATCTCGGCGACGCACATGAGATCGCCGTGGAAGCTGGCGCTGCTCGGATCGCGCAATCCCTTGTCCGCGATGATGCCGATGATGTTGCCATCGAGATCAAGGTGCAACATGCGGTTGTTTCCGCGATCAAGCGCGACGATGCGCGTGGGTGTGAAGCGCGGGTCCATGAAAATCTTGTGGGTGTTCTTGAAGTTGTAGGGAGCCACAGGACCGCCGAAGACTTTTTTGAACTTGCCGGCTTTGTCGAACTGAAAAATCCAGCTCTGCCCGTAGCCGTCCACAATGTAGATGTCGCCGTTCGGGGCCACGTCGCAATTGGTGAGCTTGAGTCCTTTGCTGGCCTGTTCCGCAGGGAAGGCATCTTTCTTGATCTCCATCACGACGGTGCCGTCGAGTTTGCATTTAATGAAGCGCTCTTCATTGAGCACGGCGGCGTAGATGAACTCGCCCTCGTCATTCTTGTGGATGACAAAACCGTGCAGCGATGGCGGGAGGTCGAGCGATTTGATGTATTTGCCGTCCGGGCCATAGACTTGGAGGCCGGCGTTTTTGTCCTGCACGCTCACGTAAATGTTACCGGTGGAGTCCACGGCGATTTCGCCATGACCGTTGCCGATGGTCTGCTTTCCGGGTGGCGGCTGGATGAAGTCGGGGGCGAATTCGTATTTAATCTCTTCCGCGACTGAGACGCGGCACAGGGTGATGAGGGCGATTATACTGAGGAGCTTCGGGTTCATGACACGTCTGTGGCGGAGGATTGAGGGCACGTCAACAGCCAGCATCTGCCGGAAAGGAATTCTTATATAGGCGCATTTCCTACTTGCTACATTTTGCATGATTTCTTAACCTGTAGCTTCCACGTTCACTTACTCAAACAAACACATTATGAAATCAACCTTGCAGCTTCTCTTCGCGTGCGCTCTCGCGATTCCCTCCAGCACCTTGCGTGCGGAAGATAAACCCGCCCAGCCTGGCGGTCATCTGCCCAAAAAAGTGGCCATCTCCCTCGTGAAAGTCGCCGGCGGCTTGGTGGACCCCGTCAACGTAACGTCGCCCAAGGACGGCAGCAAACGCCTCTTCGTGTGCGAACGGCCCGGCCTCGTGCGCATCATCAAGGACGGAAAGCTTCTGGAGAAACCCTTCCTCGACATCAAGGATAAGACCCTCAGCAGCTTCCTCGAAGAAGGTTTGTTCTGCATCGAGTTCCACCCGAAGTTTAAGGAAAACGGCCTGTTTTATGTTTCTTATTCCGATCTCTGGTTCAATGGCTCCACCCTCATCACGCAATATAAAGTCAGCGCCAAGAATCCCGACAAGGCCGATCCCGAAAGCGCGAAGGTCATCATGCAGATCGACTTTCCTTATTGCAATCACCACGGCGGCAAGGTCGCCTTCGGGCCTGATGGCTTCATGTATGTCGGCGTAGGCGACGGAGGCTGGGAAGGGGATGTCATTAGCGCCGGGCAGGACCTTCACACCTTGCTGGGCAAGATGCTGCGTATCGATGTAAACACTTCCACGCCCGACCGCGCTTACAGCATCCCTAAGGACAACCCATTCATCACCCCGCTCCAGCAGATGACTCTGTTCGGCGTGAGCGAAAAACAGTTCTCCCAAATTCATCCGAAGGCCAAACCAGAGATCTGGGCTTACGGCATTCGCAATCCTTGGACCTTCAGCTTCGACCACAAGACCGGCGATCTTTTCATCGCCGATGTCGGCCAGAACCACTGGGAAGAGATCAACCACCAGCCCGCCGCAAGCAAAGGCGGCGAGAACTACGGCTGGAAGTTCATGTGCGGCAGCCACACATTCCCGATTGAGGACGAGAAAACCAACCCGCGCGTTGGCGTTCTGCCCATCGCGGAATACAGCCACGTGGACCAGGGCAACTGCGTCGTCGGCCTCGGCATTTATCGCGGCACGGCCTATCCGGAAATGGAAGGCACTTACTTCGCCAGCGATTGGGGCAGCGGAAAAATCTGGGGCCTCCAGAAAGACGGAGCAAAGTGGCAGATGGAAGAACTGCTTGATCTCGACACCCCCCTACGTCCCACCGGCGGCGGCGAAGACGAAGAAGGTAATCTCTATCTCACCCACGCCGCAGCCAACTATGGCGGCCCGGTTGATCCTTACACCAGCGAGCGTGGTGCGGTTTGGAAGATCGTCCCCGCCAGCAGCGTGCCCAAAGGCGCAGAAACGGCTCCTCTGCAGAAGAAGTAATCGAAATAGATCGATTCGATAATTTGATGATTTTAGACGGGGAATTTTGCTTTGCAGGATTCCCCGTTCTTCTTTCCAGCTCGCACCCAAACACTTTATGAAGTTAGCATCCATTCTTTTCATTCTCGCCGCCATGTCTGCCATGGCGCAAACACCAGCACCGGTCGCAGGTCACGATCACAGCGCATCAAATCCCGTTCTCTCCGGCCTGAAAAAAGAACTCATCGAAGGCATCACGGAGAATGATTTCATCAAGCTGGGCGACAAACCCCAGACGGTTAAGATCACGCTCGTCGCCGTGTTCACGGATGCGAATTACGGGATGAACTTCAACGGGCACGCTAAGGGCAGCGCCGTTTACACCATCCCGAAAGACTGGACGGTGGAAGTCACTTATATCAACCCCAGCCCCATCCCGCACAGTGCAATCGTCATTGAACTCGGGGACACTAAGAAGCTGCAAATTGCCGCGCCCTATTTCAAAGGCGGGGCCATTCCGAATCATCTTCAGGGTCTGGCCTACAACAAGGCCACGTTCAGTTTTGTGGCAAATGAAGTCGGAGAATATGCCCTCGCTTGCGGCTTTCCGGCTCATGCTATGAATGGACATTGGGTCGCACTGAATGTGGATGATAAAATCACAGTCCCCACGCTGAAGCTTGGCGACGGCCCTGTGAAAGAGGCCAAGTAACGCTGCGAAAGTTTTCCACTTGCCGTCGTCTCGCTTTCTTTGCAGTTTCTCGCCTTCATCCAAATAAAATACTATTTATGAGCAAAATCGTTCCCCTGATTTCCTCCGGCGTTGCCGGTCCCCTTGGTGTCCTTCATTTGCCGCGCCTGTGGCAGAAAGCATCCCTTGATGCAGCGGGCAAACTTCATCCTGATTATCCCGGCTGCGGCAAGGGCTACGACCAGATGGTGCTCGACGGACTCGGCATCTCGCGTGACGAGTTCCTTGGCTACATCAAGAATAGCAAGCCCACCTACATTCAGTTGGAAAGCTGGGTTCTCACCAAAAAAGGCGGCAGTCTCGACCAAGCAGCCGTGAAGAAATTAAACGATGCCATCAAGGGCTACATCCACGCCGATGACACCCGGAAATCCATCCTCGAAGCCGCAGGCCGTCCCGACGATGGTAGCTTGAAGGACGCCGTGAATTTGAACAATCTCGACGACTGGCAGAGTTTTTATAATGCGGAGCTGAAGTAGTCTTTGCGATTTGAAGATTGATTCATAAACCCGATCTGGTGCATCACACTAGGTCGGGTTTTTTATGCGGATTGCGAAATCAGCTCGCGCGCGATGGCTTCAGAGATGGGATAGCCAGTGACTTTTTCAATCCAGAGCCATTGGGCGTTGGTGTTGCACTCGAAAAAAATCGGCGGTCCATCTTCGGGGACTGCAAAGTCGAAGTAACCGACGTTGATATTCATCAAGGCCAGATACTCCCGCATTTGCTTGTCGAATTCAGGGCTGATAGGCACGATCTCATGCGCTGCATCAAGCGAGAATTCCCTCCAATCCAGCTTATTATCTGGAAGTTTTGTTGTGTCAATTTCTGCGGCGATAGTTGTATGCGGGAAAACCATGATCCGCAGATCTCGCTTCCGCTGGATGGCTTTCTGACAGAAGAGCTGGGTGCGACGGTCTTCCTTGAGTTTTTCGAGGAGAAACTCTGGTGCGAATGCTTTGCAGGCAATGTGGCGAGATTCGACGTAATTTCCCGTTCGCGTCAGTGCTGGGACGCGCATGGCTTTCAGTGCGATCTGTTCCTGAGCCGCGATGAATTGTGACAGCACGGTGGAGTCGTTGGAATGGCAGGAACTGGGGATGCGGAATCCAACCTTGCGCGCCGCTGTAATTTGCCTGTGTTTGTTTTCAGCGCAGGCATGGGAGTGGGGATGTCCTAGTGGGAAAAGATTATCGGGCATCGATTCGAGAAGCCACCTCAACGACCAGAATATCTCGAAGTCATCAAGATTGTCAGAAGTGGGAAGACCGAGCATCGGGGTGCCCGGCGCGATGGCGACACGACGCCAGTAGATCGAAGAAATATTTTCCGAGGTGAGGGGAGTCTCAGGGTTGAGCCGGGAGCGAAGCGTCCAATCTTGTCGGGTGTCACTAGCCTGCCAGGAGAATTCATATTTCTCATGAGCTTTTTCCAGTTCTAGCAAAAAGACATCATCCCGACCCAATTGGGAAAGTGCATTTTTCACGAAATCTGCCGTGAGATCTCCTGGATAAGTGACAATGACAATCATGACAAAAAACAAGCCGGCTATTAACCGGCTTGCAGAAGCTTCAGCCTTACTGCTGAAAAAATAGGTTAGTTAACCAATGTCTGCACTTACTCCAGAATCGGCGAAAAAACCAGTCGTAGGAGTAGGAGGAACCGAGTTTTGCATGGGTTCTTCTGTGGAGATGCAAAGTTCTTCAAGGAGTGTCATGTGGTTTTAATGAGTTAGGTTAATATAGCCGCAAGCGTAATTGCTTGTGCGTCAGTATGAGCCATGTGAGAAATTGGTCAACTGGTTTTCCCCAATTGATCCTGATGGAATAAGAGGGTCTCAAGTGGCTTCTGAGTATAAATTGTGTGGACAGAAAGCGTTTCCCTCTATTGTTTCCGATGGCCCATAAAAAGCCGATTTCGATTGAGTGGAATCATGGAAAAAATCTGCCCCGTGTTGTTCACTTCATCGGCATTTGCGGCCGCATGGTTGGTGGACTGGCTCTGTCCCTTAAAAAACTCGGTGTAAAGGTCACGGGTTCCGATGGATCGCCGTTTCAACCGATGCCGGGTCTGTTGAATGATGCGGGCATCCTTGTCAATATGGGCTGTGCAGCTTCAAATGTGCCTGACGCCGTCGAAGCCGTCGTGACTGGTGCTCAAATTTTTCGTGGCAACCCGGAACTTGAAGAGGCATTGATGCGAGGTCTGCCTGTCTGGAATGCGACGGCGTTTTTGGAAGAATATTTTCTGAGAGACTCAGAGAACTTTGTGGTTGCTGGAACCAAGGGCAAGACCACAACAACTGCGATGTTGGTGTGGATTCTCGAGGTGTCTGGCAGGCATCCGGATTTCCTGATTGGCGGGCAGGTCAGGAACGGATTGTTGCCGCGAGTTAGATTGCAAAACAGCTCTCTTAAGGTGCTTGAAGGGGATGAATACCGCTGCGGTCAGGGCGATCCGTTCCCAAAATTCCTTCGTTACCGTCCCAGACATGTCGCCATTACCAATATCGGACATGATCATCTGGAGATTTACCCCACCCGACATAATTACTGTGATGCCTTTATCAATTTGATCGCTCGTCTTCCTTTCAACGGCACACTTACGATAAACGCCGATGATCCTTTTATCGCGAGGATGGCTGGCATGACTCCCACGCCGACGAAGTCGGTCGGGTTTTCCCGCAAGGCGGACTTTAGGCTCACCAGTTATCGAGAATCAACAAGGGGCATCTCGTTTAAGCTTGGCAGCACTGATTTTAAGCTCTGTTTGCATGGACGCACGAACGCTTTGGATGCCGCGCTTGCTTCAGTAATAGCGGGTCATGCTGGCGTTTCATTGCACAAGGCCGCGCGTGCCCTCTGTGACTTTCCGGGTGTGGAGGGGCGGTTTGAAAAAATTGCCGCTGTGGGTCGAACCGTAGTTTATGCCGACGAAGCCTACCTGCCCATAGCGATCAGCCCGTTGCTAATGACTTTGCGCAAACGACATCCGCGTCGCCGCCTTGTAATGGTTTTTGAACCGCGATACACGGGTGGGCGTGATGCATTCTGCCAGGAAGAACTTCCAGGATGTCTTGCGAATGCGGACAGGGTCATCATTGCTCCGTCCATCGAGGTTACGGTTGATAAAAAACCATTCGATCACAAGCTGCTCTGCCGCGATTTGCGCAAGGCTGGTGTCGAGGCCACGGCTGTCAACAATCTCGATGATGTCATCAATCAAGTTCTGAAACTGCACAGCGACGGCGATATAATAATGGTTTCCCTTGCGATGAATCGCTCGGAGGTCACGCAAAAGCTAGTCCGCGCATTAAAGCAAACAATCGGCACGCGCGGGACATGCGAATGAAACTGCTGCTCACCAACGACGAATTGCACGAGGTGCGCGGCGGCACGCAGGTGTTCATCGCCGATCTCGCGTTGGCCTTGCATCAGCGGGGACAACAAGTCGCGGTCTATTCTTGGTTGCGCGGATCATTGGCTGATGAACTAGCTCAAGCTGGTGTTCCTGTCGTTGCCTCGCCGCGCGATTGCGGTTTTATCCCGGATGTCATCCATGCGCAGCACCATCTTGCCGCGATGACCGCGATCACCGCATTTCCCGGAGTCCCCGCCATTTATCATTGCCACGGTTACGCGCCATGGCAGGAGCGTCCGCCCGTGCATCCTAGGATTGTCCGTTATGTAGGCATGGCGCAGGCGATGGTAGGCTGGATGGCCTCGGTGACTGGACGCAAACCGGAGGACATCATCGCCCTGCCAAACTCTGTTCATTTGGGCCGGTTCCATCGCGTGCGTTCTCCTCGGAACAGACCAACGCGTGCGCTGTTGTTCGGGAATTCCTTCGTGCCAGGCGAGCATATCAGTCGGCTGCGACAAGCATGCAAGCGGTGCGGTATTACCTTGGATTTTGTTGGCGAACCATTCAAAAATGCGACCACTACACCCGAGGAAATTCTTCCAGAATATGACATTGTCTTTGCCATTGGCCGATCCGCTTTGGAGGCCATGGCCTGCGGTTGTGCGGTCATGCCGTTCAGCGCTGCGGGTTGTGGCCCGTTGATGCGGCCGGAAACGCTTGATGGCTGGAGTGGACGGAACTTCACTGTGCCGGAGCGAGGCTTTCCTGCGGAGGTCGAATTGATGGTTCAAAAAATCAAAAAATTTGATCCCGGCGTCGCTGCCGCAGTCACCTCGGCGATTAGAAACACTGCATCGTTCGAGCGCACTTGCGACCAATTGGAGGCACTTTACCAGAAGACAATGATTGAGTGGTTGGCTCGACCGCAGTCGTCGTCGGATGAGGAGAGCTTGGCATTGAGTTCTTATCTATCCGGTCTGGGGCCGTATATTAAAGGAGCGGATGACCGATTTGCCGCGTTGCGTCTTCAACGCGATAAATCACGCGAACGAATTCAGCGTCTCAAACTCAAGCTGCCAATGTTGGAGGCATATCGGGACATCGTAGAGAAACGATTGCCCAGTGTTATCCGTCGTTGGTTGCTGCGGGGCAAGGAGTAAATCTTCACCCGTGACGTCCTTTGAACGTCAATTCGGCGATGCCGCTTTTGTCGAGTCCGCCGAGACCGAGTTGCACCATCTTTTGATATTGCTTCTCGGTCGCTTCATTGAGCGGCAAAGCTAGACCTGCTTCACTGGCGAGGCGCGTGGCGATGCCGCTGTCTTTCGCCGCGTGCTCGGCGCTGAACCAGCAATCATGCGAGCGATCGGCCATGTCCGCGCCGTCGGTTTCCAGCACGCGGCTGTTGGCACCGGTCTGGGAAAAGATTTCGCGGATCATGGCGAGATCGTGACCGAGGGCGGCGGCTAGGCCGAGACCTTCGGCCAGCCCGGCGGTATTGATGTTCATCACCATGTTCACCAGTGCTTTCACTTCTGCGGCGCGACCGGCTCCGCCGATGAAGCGGCGATTGATGCTGAGGTCTTCGATGATTTTTTGCACCCGCCAGTAACTGGCTTCATCACCCGCGAGCATGAGATACAGTTTGCCCTCGCGCGCCTGGCTGATGCTGGAGGCCATGCAGGCTTCGAGAGATGACGCGCCAGCTTTCTGCGCGGCGGCATAGACTTCGCGATGCATGTCCGGGGAGACGGTGGCGCAGTTGATAAAAGTTTTCCCCTCTGCGCCGATGAGCAAATGGTCGCTGCCCTCAAGAAATACCGCCTTCATGGCGGCATCATTGGTGACCACGGTGAAGATCACATCCGCAGCAGAAGTGACTTCAGAGAGTTTATCGCAATGCTGGCAACCGAGTTCCACGGCGAGTTCAGCCGCGGCGGTTTTGTTCGTATCGTGCACCGCTGTGACTTTGTATCCGCAGTCTTTGAGACGGCGGGCCATGTTGGCCCCCATGCGACCGACTCCGACGAAGGCGATATTTTGGCTCATAACTTGGGAAATTAGGATTTGCTGTAAAAAGGATTGTGCTGCTTCTCCTCGCCGACCGTGGTGAGCGGCCCGTGGCCGGGACAGATGACGGTGCCGTTGGGCAATGAGAAAATTTCCTTGAGGTTGGTAGCCAGTGCATCGGGGTATGAAATTATTCCGCCGCCCATGCTGCTGGAGAAAAGCGCATCGCCGACAATGGCGACCAGAGTCTCCAGTCCATCAATCACATAAGTGACACCGCCACGGGAATGGCCCCAAGTCTGGCGGGTCTCGATGCGGAGATGCCCCAGCGTAAATTCCTTTCCGCAGTCGAACAGCTCCGCGCCTTCCCATGGTTCGCGTCGCGAGGTCCGCAAGGGCTGGCCGGCGGTTCGCAGCGTGGCGATGTCCGCGACATGATCGGGATGAGTGTGCGTGAGATAAATCGCATCAAGCACGAGGCTGTGAGCCTTGATGAACTCCATCATTGGTTTTGCATTCGCGCCAGTGTCGAATGCGGCGGCGAGCTTGGTCTCTGAATCCCAGACGAGATAGGCGTTCACCGTCATGTCGTGATAGGGCGTATTGAATTGCGCGAGTCCCTTCACATCCAAAAGCTGCGGCATCCAGGCTTGCCGCGCCATGACGACCAATGAGGGCGCATGAAGTTTCAGTGCCAGCGCGATTTTGGCCAAGGCATCGTCGTCCACTGATCCTGCCTTCACTTCCTGCAATGCAGAGAGGGGAAGCCCGGACTTTTCAGCCAGAACGGCATCGGTCAAACCAAGGCCGCGCTGGGCTTTGGCAATCACATCGGTGAAGAGGTCTTCGAGCGGCAGCATGGCGGCGCCTTACGGTGCGACAGTCACTTTCGTGATCGTGATTGCATCCTTGGGGACGTCGCGATGCGGAGCCAAGGTGGTGGTGGTGGGCACGGCGACGATAGCGTCCACGATCTCAATGCCCTTGATGACTTTGCCGAACACGGCATAGCCCCAGCCGTCGAAGCTGGGGAAGTCGAGGTTCGCGTTGTTGTTTACGTTGATGAAGAACTGTGCTGTCGCGCTGTGCGGATCGCCAGTGCGTGCCATGGCAATGGTGCCTTTGGCGTTCTTGAGTCCGTTTTTGCTTTCGCATAGGATGGCCTTGTCAGGTTGCTTCTGCTGCATGTCCGCCGTAAATCCGCCGCCCTGAATCATAAAGCCAGGAATCACGCGATGGAAGATGGTGCCATCGTAGAAGCCTTTCTTCGCGTAGCTCACGAAGTTGGCGACGGTGATGGGTGCCTTGTCCGCATCGAGTTCGAGTTCGATGGTGCCTTTGGAAGTTTCAATGGTGGCTTTTACCATGCCCTTCAGCGGTTGTGCGGTTTCGGTTTTATCTTGAGAGAAAGCACCTAAAGCGGTGCTCATGATGATGGCTGCTGTGATCTTGAGAAACGTGTTCTTTTTCATGATGGAGTAATCCAGCATGAACTGGCAGAGTCCGCAAGGTTGAAGCGGTGGAATGTTCCGGCTCTGCTTTCGCGAATGCCGGGCGGCGGCATCTAAAAAAGATGGAGCGCGAGTATGGCGAAGCCTACTCGCCATTGCGCGTCTGGAGTATGGCTATGCTGAAGACCCAAAAATTAGGCAAGTGGTCCGCGACACACTCGCGCTCCATCTTTTTTGATGCTTGCCGATTCAGAAGACTTTGCGCCTTACTTCCCAAGAGCCTTGTCCCACTGCTCGATCCTGTCCTTCTGGTCGGCGAAGAGCTCGTCAGTGGAGTCGAGGATGGTGATGCTTTCGATCTTGTCGCCTTTGACGATGTCATTGACCACGTCCTGATCGGCTTTCGATTTCACTTCGCCGAAGACCGCGTGCTTGCCATCGAGGTGCGGCGTCGCGCAATGGGTGATGAAGAACTGGCTGCCGTTCGTGCGCGGGCCTGCGTTGGCCATGCTCAGAATGCCGCCCTTGGTATGCTTCAGCAACGGGTGGATTTCGTCTTCAAATTTATAGCCCGGACCGCCCGAGCCAGTGCCGGTGGGATCCCCGCCCTGAATCATGAAGTTGTTGATGACCCGGTGGAAAGCGACGCCGTTGTAAAAGCCATGTTGGGCGAGATTGAGAAAGCTCGCCGCAGTCAGGGGCGTCTTGGAAGCGAAGATGACGACGTTGATGTCGCCCTTGTTGGTCTTGATGGTGATGTTAATGTCTTGCACGGTGTTTAAGTATTGGGGGTTGAGGAAGGGCGTGGTTGTAATGGAATTTCCCACCCCGCGCAAACACAAATTGCCGTGGCTCGAAACAACGGCAATCCATTGCAAAAAATACCAAGCGCGCCGCATGAATGCGTGGCATCTTGAGCCGCACACCCATGAAAGTCACCGCGCTCTATTTGGACACCTCGGTCATTGGCGGCTACTTCGATGATGAATGGAAAGACGCCACGCAAGAACTCTGGTGCCAGATGCAGGCGGGCCAGTGGCGTTTCATGACTTCCACCGTTGCCGCAGAAGAACTCGAAAGGGCACCCGATCATGTGCGCGACCTGTTTCTGAACTCGTTCGAGCCGGATGCCATTCTCGATATCACCGGGGAGATTGACGAACTTGCACTCGCCTACGTCGCGCACGGGGTCGTGCCGCTAAAGTATCTGGACGATGCGCGTCATGTCGCCTCCTGCACTCTCGCGCGCATCAAGTATCTGGTCAGTTGGAACTTCAAGCACCTAGTTAATGTGCAACGTGAAGCAGGGTTCAATGGTGTGAACCTCTTGCAAGGTTACTCATCCCTATGTATTATTAACCCGCTTGAGATCATTTATGCAAACCAAGACCAAAACCTTTGATGCCGTAGCCGAGAGCCGTAAGTGGCGCGAAGCTGCCGGACGGAAACTCGGTGCGATGAGCCTTGAGGAGCGCCTCTCTTACCTCAAAAACCTAGGACAGCGTCTCCGCTCCCAGTTGCGCTCGAACTGTGAAAATGCACGGGCTTGAAGCTCAGTGCGCCTCAGATTCCATCGCAAACAACTGCAAGCTCTTCGCAATGTCCCTCAAAATCGACCCCAGCCTTCACAAGGAAAAGAAGCCCGACTGGATTCGCGTGAAACTGCCAAATTTACAGCGATAGATTTTAAATAAAACCCCTTGTCAAATTAGGCGGTATTGCCAACATGTATGCAATATGATAAAAATGTGTGCTACTGATTCGCGTATGAGTGCTGTCTCGCTGTCTCGCTGTCTCGCTGTCTCGCTGTCTCGCTGTCTCGCTGTCTCGCTGTCTCGCTGTCTCGCTGTCTCGCTGTCTCGCTGTC
>JAYVQB010000426.1:0-18619 GCA_043757085.1 Verrucomicrobiota bacterium | reverse complement strand
GGGAGCGGCGCTACGGCCTGATCTGTTGCAAGCGCACAGCCACGAACCGCCGCTTGTATTCCGACGAAGAAATAGAACGGCTGCGCTTGCTCAAGTCACTGACGAACTGCGGCCATCGCATCAGCAACATCGTCTGCCTGACCTTTGAGGAATTGTATGTGCTCTACAAGAAGGAGCATCCGCAACCTCCTGTGCCCGGAGGCGAAACGAGCGGCCCACTGCTGCACACCACCCCGGAGCAGTGCCTCGCCTGCTGTCTGGAGGCGGTGCGCCGCATCGAGCAACAAGTGCTTACCGACTTACTGGAGAATGCCCGCATTCGCTATGGGCACCGCGTGACCCTGCTGCGCGTAGTCGCGCCCTTCGTGCATGAGGTTGGCGAGGGCTGGCGCAAAGGTGAATTGCGCGTGGCGCACGAGCATCTGGCCACGGCCGTGGTGCGCGATTTTCTTTCGCTGGGCGCGCGCAATTATTCCATCACCACCAACGCGCCGGAGATGGTCGTCTCCACACCCGCTGCGCAAACTCACGAAGTCGGTGCTCTCTTGGTTGCTGCCGCCGCACGAGATGTCGGCTGGCGCGCCACGTATCTCGGCCCATCACTGCCCGCAGAGGAAATCGCCGCCTGTGCCAAGACCCGCAACGCCCGCGCCGTTGCGCTGAGCATTGTTTATCCCAGCGACGACCCCAATATTCCCATTGAACTGACCAAGTTGCGCAAGCTGCTTCCATCTCACGTTGCGCTGCTCATCGGCGGTCGCGCCGCCTTCGGCTATCATCAGGCTCTGCGTATTCCCGATGTGCAATTGATCTCCGACCTGGCCTCGCTTGAAGCATCATTGGACGAGCTCAGAGGAAAGAACCCCGAACCTTGAAGTTTGCGCCTTGAAAATTTTGTTCGTCTGCATGGGCAACATCTGCCGCTCTCCCGCCGCCGAGGGAGTGTTGCGAGATTTGCTTGAGAAAGCGCGTCTCGACAAAGATGTCATCGTGGACTCCGCAGGCACAATTGACTACCACATTGGAAAGCTGCCCGACCCGCGCATGAGACAGGCGGCGGAGAAACGAGGTCTCAATCTGGAGCATCGAGCACGGCAGGTGAAGACTGATGACTTGGTAAAGTTTGATCTCGTTCTGGTGATGGATCGCGACAATTTGAGAAACGTGAAATCGCTCGACCGCAATGAAAAGTCCGCCACGAAGATCAGGCTCTTTTGTGAATATTGCACGGATCACAGCGAGAGCGAAGTCCCTGATCCTTATCACGGCGGCGCGGAAGGATTTGAACTCGTTCTCGACTTGCTGGAGGACGGCTGCGCGGAAATCGTGCGCCGCATCCAGGATGGCATGCTGCTAAAAGCCTGAACTCAAGAGCCGCGCAATGCGGAATCACCCTGCCCGGTCTCGCTGGCATGAGGCGCGGTGGCAATATCTTCTTCAGCCACACCATCCACGCGCAGGGAAATCCTAACGCCGTGCTTGCGGGCGGCAACGTTCAGCAGCGAACGAATGGCGCTGATGGTGAAACCGTTTTTCCCCACCACACGTTTTACATCATCGGGTGCGAGCTGGACGCGATACGAAACTGCGCCGCTGGCGGTGGTTCCCACGGCGATGCTGGCCTGCTCCGGGTGGTCGATAAGGTTCGCCACCACATACATCAGGAACTCGCGAAGGGCTTCAGGGGCGTCCATAAAATAAAATGATCAAAAGCCACGTATCAAGCCGCAACCGCGGCCTGACCCCTTTGCAAAATACGGCGGATTCCCGCCGAGGAAATTACGCCTTGGCTGGTTCAGCCGCCGCTTTGGTAGCTTTCTTAAGAATGCTGGCCACGGTCTCGGAGGGTTGGGCACCCACGGAAATCCATTTCTGGGCAGCTTCCAAGTTCACCTTGTAGTTATTGCCCTTGACCAAAGGATCGTAGGTGCCGAGAATTTCGAGGAAACGTCCATCACGCGGGAACCGCTGGTCAGCGGCAACGATGCGGTAGAACGGGCGGTTTTTGGTGCCTTCGCGGCGGAGTCTGATAACGACCATGGTAGGGTTTTGCGTGGGTTTTGAAAAGGGGTTGGCACAAAACCCGACACCGCAGAAAAATCAAGCACGATTTTCCCTTTTCAGCCGCTCACTCTTCGTTATCTTCCCGGCGCAAACCCCAGACGACAATCAGGAGAGGTGGTCGAGTGGTTTATGGCTCCAGTCTTGAAAACTGGCGTTCCGAAAGGAACCGTGGGTTCGAATCCCACCCTCTCCGCCATTGGCTGCAAGCCTGTAAACAAACCCAAATCGGCGGGTATTTCCGAGCGGTGGATCGGCTGATTGGGCTGCAACAGCGGAAGTAGGACAAGCTGGTGACGCTGAAAAAAGCGATGCTCCACGCGATGTTCCCGCAACCCGGCGCCACCACCCCCGAAATCCGCTTCAAAGGCTTCTCGAGCGCGTGGGTGGAGAAGCCAATCGGAGATGTTTTATCTGAAACGAAACGTTCGATAGTGTTGGAAGACAATCAACGATACGAACTCGTAACGGTGAAGCGTCGCAATCAAGGGGTAGTGTCTCGCGGTTATCTTCTAGGGCGTGATATTTTGGTTAAGAACTACTCTCAACTTGAGGCTGGGGATTTTCTCATTTCCAAGCGACAAGTTGTGCATGGAGCGACCGGAATTGTTCCGGAATACCTGAATGGAGCAATCGTCTCGAACGAGTATCTCGTAGCAGTTGGAAACAGCATGATCACGACGGAGTTTCTTACGATTCTTTCGAGCCTGCCAGACTTGCGCCCAAAGTTTTTCCTTAGTTCTTATGGTGTGGACATTGAGAAACTATTCTTCGACGCAGAAGACCGGAAGAAGAGAACCGTCACGATTCCGAACCTTCCCGAACAACAAAAAATCGGTCACTACTTCCGCACGTTGGACTCGTTGATTTCCCAACACGCCCTCCAGCTCCACAAGCTCAAGCAGCTCAAATCCGCCTGCTTAGAGAAGATGTTTGTCTAAGCGCCATGGCCGCAGCCTCGAACCCCTGAAAACCGTATGAACGAAGACCTGACACCCCACGCACCTCACTTGACTCAAGTATTGACCAATAGTTGACCAATCATCAATGTGCAAGTCGGCAGACATTTTCCCCCCGCTCATCAGGAGGTATCGCCGCTGATGTTTGAACTCTTGGAATGGTGGAATACAGATTCTTTGCGGTTTTCCCCGATTCTGAGTTCAGCCATTCTCCACTACCGCTTTGAGGACATTCACCCTTTTGCGGATGGCAATGGAAGAACCGGTCGGGCGCTCGCACTATGGGATTTTTACCGCCGCGGATTTGATGCTCACTATCTCTTTTCTGTAGATGAATACTACTGGGAGGATCGGCCCGCGTATTACCAAGCACTTGCTCAAGTGAGAGAAGCGGGAGAAGACCTGACTCAATGGCTGGAGTATTCGACAAAAGGTCTCCTCGGCACCCTGAAGCGCGTGTGGCTACGGCTACAAAAATTTCAAGCTTCCCCCACTCAAAAAGTAAATCTCACCCCACGCCAAGAGCACCTGCTAGGCTTGCTGCGCGACCACGGCAGCTTGGCTCCTGCGGAAATATGGAAACAGCTCAAGGTTTCCCGCCAAGGAGCGATGAATATCCTGAAACCTTTGCAAGAAGCGGGTCTGATCGAAAAACGAGGCACTCAAAAATCGGGACGTTATTATCTTCATCCCTGATGCATCACGCCATGACCACCTTTGCCAAAGAAGCCGAATTTGAAGCCGCCGTGATCCACGAGCTGCGCCAGCGCGGTTGGGGCGATGCGGAAGTCATCAAGAACCCCACCGAGGCAGACTTGCTGGCGAATTGGCGGCAAGGATCGGCTCAATGAAGTGCCGCTGACCGAGGGGGAGATGCAGCAGCTTGCTTTCCATCCCGATGGCGCATCAGCTCATCGGCTTTTACACGGTGGCGGATGAGGCGGACGGCGTGCTGAAGGTGATGCGCAGCTACCAATACTACGCCGCCGACGCCATTTCCGACAAAGTGGCGAAGACGGATTGGAAAAACCCGAACCGCCTCGGCGGCTACATCTGGCACACCACCGGATCGGGCAAGACGATGACGAGCTTCAAGTCCGCCCAGCTCATCGCCAATTCCAAGGACGCGGACAAAGTGGTCTTCCTGCTGGACCGCATCGAGCTGGGCACGCAGACACTCAACGCTTACTGATGACCTAAAAGCCACCATTAATCAACAAAAGGCGAAGACCTATTTTGAAGGGCTGGAAGGCAAGCCACTGCCTTTATTCAGGATCAACATTAGAACCGCCAATCTGCTCCAAGATTGAAATCAGGGCCGGAAAATCTTGTCACTTCTCTGGATGCTCCTTGAGCAAATCTGCCGGGGCATAGAAGCTGGGTTGGTCCTTGGTTGCGGCGCGGACGGCGGCAACTTTTTCCGGGGTGATGACCGAGGCTTTGTTGCCGAAGGAGTTGCGGACGTAAGTGAGCACGGCGGCGATTTCCTCGTCGGTCAAGCCCTTGAACGGAGTCATCGGGACGAGACCGAGGTAATGCGTGCCGTTGATCTCGATGGGGCCATAGAGGCCGTGCAGGGTGAGCTTAATGAGGCGTTCTTCGTTGCCCTGCGCCCAAGTGGTTCCGGCGATCGGGGGAAAATTGGCCGCTGGCAGACCGAGGCCGTTTTCCTGATGGCAGGTGATGCAATGTCCTTCGCGACTGAAGACCTCGGCACCTTTGAGGTAGAGTTCCTTGGCGGCACCGGTCAGCTCGGTCTTGTATTCGGGCTTGGGCGTGGCATCCACGGCGCGGCCTTTGAGAGTGGCGAGGGCGGTGTCGAGCACGGGCTTGATCCAGTTGTCCACGGGCTTGCTGGCCGCAGCCTGAACGATGGGCAATCCCTTGTCTGCGCCAATCCAGGAAGCGGCGGCAACGGCCTCCAGTCGCACGCGGCCATCTTCGTCCTGAGCGGCTGTCTGTAGCAAGGCGGGCTGATCCTTTACCTGATGCCCGGAATAACGCAGCACCCGCACAGCGGCGGCGCGGGCATGGAAATCCTTGGCGGCGAGAAGTTGGCGCAAGAGAGGTTCGTCAACTTGGTTGAGACCCCAAGTGACCCAGAGGGCTTCCAGCAAATGGTGTTCATATTTCGCGTCGGATTTGTCGAGCGTCTTGACCCAATTGCCTAGTGCCGGCAGCACGTCCTCGGTTTTCCGCCCACGCAATTCCCGGCGGGTGCGGTAGCGGGCGCGGTCCTCTGGCAGCTTCAAGTTTTCGAGCAACTCTGGGATCGGGGCGCCGGCAATGTTGGGCGGTTTGACCAAGGGACGGCCCGGATAGGTGATGCGATAGATGCGGCCATGCACGTGGTCGCGCTCCGGATCGCGCACACTGTGCTGCATGTGGCCGATAAGCTTGTTCTGCCAGTCCACGACATAGAGCGATCCATCCGGCGCGAACTCAAGATCGACCGGGCGGAAGTTGGGGTCGGAGGAGACGATGAGATCCTGCCGGTGGTGGCTCTTGTAGCCCGTGCCGTCGTCCTCCAGCGTGTGCTGTTTGATGCCAAGGAAACCGATGTCGTTGCAGAGCATGAAATCGCCCTGCACCTCGTCGGGGAAATGACGGCTCGAGACAAACTCCAGCCCGGAGGTGGGGCGCACCAGATGTTTGGTTTCGATCAGGTTTGGAGGCAGCGGGGCGAACTCGCCATAGGGAACATTGACCGTGCCCGGCTCCATCCAGCGCATGTTGACATCAGAGGTGTCGAGAAAAAAATTCTGCCCCCAGAAATCGAAGGCAACGCCCCAAGGGTTGGGGATCGAGAGCCGGGCCGAGCGTTCAAGCTGCCGTCGCTGCGGGCAGTAGCGAAAAAAGCCGCCGTTGGAACTGCGAATGGGGCCGTAGGCAGTTTCCACATTGGTATGCAGGAAGGTGCCTTCCTCCATGTAAATCGCGCCGGACGGATCGGCGCAGAAGGCGTTGATGACGTGGTGGGTGTCGTGATCGTCGAAGCCACTCAGGACGACCTCGCGCACATCAGCGTGGTCATTGCCCTTGGTGTCGCGCAGCAGCAGCAAGTTGTTGCCTTGGGCCACGTAAACGCCTTCCGGTGCCAGCTCGAATCCGGTGGGCAAATGCAGGTGGTCGGCGAATACGGTTTCCTTATCGGCTTTGCCGTCGCCGTTCGTGTCTTCGAGGATGATGAGCTTGTCATTGGGTTTGGGATCGCCCGGACGCCAGTGCGGATAGGTCGGCATGGTGGCGATCCAAAGGCGGCCTTTATTATCAAACGACATCTGGACGGGGTTGGCGAGATCGGGAAATTCCTTCTCAGAAGCGAACAGGCTGATCGCATAGCCCGGTGCCATCTTGATGGAGGCCACGGCTTCCTCCCCGCTCTTATAGATCGAGTCGGGCGGAGCGACGATGGGAGGAAGTTGCTTGGTCCTGGCATCGGCGGCGGCGAGGTCGAAGGGTTTGCCTTCTACTGCCGCCCAGATGGCCTGATCACGGACTGCGGTCATCTCCTCGAGCTTGATAAGTTCGTCGGGATAATTCTTCGGGCCATAGGGTTGATGCCGTTGCCCAAAAACATGCACACCGTTGGGTATCTTGTAATATTTGAGCCAGACCCAGTTCTTTTCCTGCACAGCCTCCAGCACCTTGGCGAGGTCTCCCTTGCTGGCGGGAGAGGGGCCGAAAAGGGCATTGTTCAAAACGGGAGCCAGTCTGGCGTAGCCTTCCTCCGTGAGCAGGACTCCGTCGCGTGTCAGTGGTTGTTTGGATTTTTCATACCAGTTCTTGGTGCCCGCAAAGAGGTTGATGAAGCGGACGTGGAATTTCTCGGCGACCGTTTCCATGGCGGCGGTGTAGAGCGCGAGGTTGGCGTTCTCCAGATTGCCGTCCGGTGTGCCATGGGTGGCGGACAAGTTTTCGAAAGCGATGGGCGAGACCAGCACAAGCTGCGGTGCGCCCTTGCCATTGTATTGCTGGGCCTGGGTATGCTTCACGAAGTCGGTCAGTTCTGAACTGAAGCGCTCAAGCCCCGCTGCGCCGTCAAATGATTCGTTGAAGCCGAAGAAAGCGACCACCACATCTGCTTTCAGTTTGGTGAGCCATTGATCGGGAGTTTCGAACATGCCCTTGCCCGCATTCCCGGAGCCCCATCGGTCGGTCGCCTTGGAAAGCGTGCGATATTTTTCCGCACCGGGGAAAGCCCACTGATCGCTGCGGCCGGAATGAGGCCGATAACCCGGCGTATCCCCTTCGTTGCACATATTGCGAAGCGTGATGTGTTTCCCGGCGTATCGCCTTTGCAATTCCGCCTCGAACGTTGGAAAAAGGCCCATCCGTGAGCCGAGGCCGTTCCCAATCAGGACGATGTGTGATCCCTCTTCCAGCCGCACTGGTTCCGTGGAGAACACGGCTGTGAAACTGAGCAAGAGAAGCAGGGTAAGGCGAAGGGATTTCATGGGGTAAGTGACTGCCGGGGATTTGCTTTGAGGTGGCGCTGGTGTGAGTTTTATTTGCCGCGAAGATGGAATGAAATTCAGTTACACAGTAAAATGATATGACACTCCCTGATGTCGATCAACCAACATCAGCGATGAAGCTGTGGCCGACATCAAACAAGCGCTGATAGACGCGGATGGCGGCGCGGTCGGTGAGATTGGCCAGCCAGTCGCAGACGAGCCGGGCGCGAACGGTAGGATTTTTTTCTTGTTCGATGGGTTGCTCGACTGCAATGGGCAGGAGATGACGCCGGGTGCGTCCGCTAGGTTCGATGTAGCGTTCATGCAGGGCTTCGAACAGTCCTTCCAGAATGTGCTCCGCCTTGAAGTCGCTTTGTTGCAACACATTGCTGGCAAAGACCAGTTCGCGGGCGATGCGCTTGTGAAAGCGCGACCTGTGCCGCGCGGCTTCATCCACCACTAACTCCAGCGAGTGGCGGCGAGTGTCTTGACAGAGAAACCCGTCGCGCTCGCGCAGTGAACAGGCCTGGATATTGCCACCGATACCGCGGGCGAGCCGGCGCTCGACTTTATTTTCCCGGATGGCGTCGATGAGAAACTTCAGATGAACTAGCTCATCGTTACCGAGGTTTTGTTTTTCCGCCCAGTTTTCCAGCTTGGTCACGGTGATGAAACCGATCTGCACGGCGTCGGCGAGATCGTTGGTGGAGTAGGCGGTGTCATCAGCCCAGTCCATGATTTGGCACTCGAGGCTTTGCAGGGCGTCGCGTTTTTTACCGGGCGCATATTCCGCGGGAAACGATTTTCCATTCAGGACAAAATCGAGATACTGACGCTGGTCGTCGTAAATGTAATGATTTTCCGCGCCGGGGATTTCACTGCGCAGCGTTTTGTATTTCAACACGGCATCGAGCAGCGCGCGCGTGGGGTTCATGCCTTTGAGTCCTTCATCAAAGAGGGTGTGCGTGAGCTGGCGCAGCGTTTGGGCATTGCCCTCAAATCCGCCATAGGGCTGCATGAGACGATGCAAGGCTTGCTCGCCCGTGTGACCGAAAGGCGGATGACCGAGATCGTGCGCGAGGCAGGCGGCCTCGACGAGACCGGGATCAATTTGAGAATCACCGGTCAGCAGCGGGCTGGATGAGGCCAGCCATCCGCAGATGGATCGGCCTACTTGCGCGACTTCCAGGCTGTGTGTCAGCCGCGTGCGGTAGGAATCATTCTCGATGACAAGGGATGATTGAAAAACCTGCGTCTTGCCTTGCAGGCGACGGAGCGCGGCACTGTGCAGGATGCGATCACGATCAATCTGAAATGGGCTGCGATAATCTTCACCCGATCCACGCGGCTCCTGATGGAGCCGGGCGATATCGAAGTCGTTGTAAAACGTGTTGGTTCGCACAGCGCTGCAGTGATGACGCGGACGGGTGGAGGCGTTAATCGAACGAGACGAGGTCGGTGATCTCCCAGGAGAAGCTCTGGCGCGGCGTTTTGTTTTCCTCAAAGAGGTGGCCTTGCATGGCGCGGAAGGGTTTGGCCCATTTCAGAACCTGCTTCATTTCTTTCTGCTGATCGGGATTTTGTTCCGGGGCGAATTTGGAAAGCGAGACGGCATATTCCACCAGCGCGGCGGGATCAAAGCGCCAGATCAAGCCGTCCACTTTGGATGTCGCAGGCTTGGCCAGTTCGGCGGCGAAAGATTCCGCGCCTTCCTTGGAGGTGCTGAGCATGAAGACGCGATCGTTGAGCGAGGCACAGGGGAGGAGATCGCCGGCAAAGAAGGGCATTTCGTAGAAATAACTGGTGAGGCCGTTCTTTACTGAACTTTTTGGGGTTGGGATCAAGGGTGCTGGCGCGGCGGATGCTCCCGATTTTCCGTCTTCGTCAGGGCCACCTGCGCCGCCACTCATGGCACCGGCGATGGCGGATATCTGGGTGACGGCTTCATTCATCGTATCCCAACTGGCTCCGATTTCCGCGCGGTTGTTGACATCAGAGATGGTGGTGATGCGGGGCAATTTCATACCCTTGGTTTCCGGCGGCACGCCTGGCATTGCGGGCATCTTGCCGTTGAGATCGATGATGAAGGCGTTTTCGTCACCGAGAGCTTTGTCGGTCAGGTCCTTGTCGGCCTGATACATTTTCATCAAGGTGGGCAGGGCCATCATTTCAAACAAAGCGAACTGCTGGCCTCCGCTCGGGCCGGCAATGCCCGTTTTCATAAGCTCCTGGGCTCCGGTGTGGATCATGCTCACAAGCTTCTCCATCCAGGCGCGCGAGGCTTGCCCGTAAGCTTTGTCGCGCTGGTAATTTACCCCGAGGATGACGCCGGGCTGATCAACGAAGCGGGCAAATTTAAGCGGCGTGCCGGTCTGGAAGGCGTAGGCACGGGGGCCACCGTAGCTTTCCAGGTGCAGACCGCGATCCCACCAGAGGGCGGCCGTCATGGTGGTGGATTCGCGTTTGAAGACGGCGGTCTCGAACTTGGAAAATTCTTCGAGTTCCTGGCTCATTTTTTTCCCCATCTCGCCAAAGGTTTTGTTATCCTTCATCGCGCCAACCACGCCCCGGAGCATGGGAGTGAAGGGCTGTGTATCCACCGCTGCGGAGAGCATTGCGGCATCGCCATAGATGATGCCAAGGAGATTCTTCTGCACATGCGGTATCAGACGGGCCATCCCGGGTTTGGACAAAAGGGAATCACCGGGGGTGGCGGCGAACTTGACGTGGTCGAGGTTCTTGCCGCAGGCGAAGATGAGGTAGTCACCGACCGCGCCCCAGCCGACGGCCATCTTTTTGGACTGCAAGTCGGTCATAGCCTTCTCAGCCACCTTGCGCGCACGATCATCAAAGATGGGCGGGAGACTGGCGAGCATTTCCTTCTTTTGGGCGTTGGTCATCATCTTTGAACCTTCGGTGGAAAGAACCTGGAAGCTGCTGCCATCCGGCATCGTAAGTGTGGACAGGGTGAATTTGTCCTTGGGCATGTCTTTGAATGCCTCGTCAGGAATGAGCTGCTTGGCGAACGCAGCGGGATTCTCCACCTTGAAGCCGATCATCAGCGAGGGCAGTTCGAACTGGGTGATGAGTTTGCCGAGCTGGTCCATCTGCCGGGGATTCTGCATCAGCGTCTGGAGGTAAATCATCGGGTTGGCCTTCTCACCTTTCCCGCCTTCTATGCCGGCCACTCCACCCGTCATCAGGGTATGGAAGTTGATCTCGTTATAAACATGGTTGAACTCGACCATCCAGGCGGCGCTCTGCGTCATGCCCTTGGCTCCTGCGATGAAGATGTCGTCGCCCCAGAGTTTCTGCAGTGCGGCCATGCTCTTGTCGCCCGCAGTCGGCGCCGGGGTTTTGTCATCCATGAATGAGGAAACTTCTTTCCAGAAGGCGGACTTCTTCAGGGCATCAATCTGGCTTTTGAGATTGGCGCTGCCGAAATAGAATTCCGTGTCCGCCGGAAGCTTGCCCGCGAAACCAAGCTTGGCGGCATGATCAGCCAGTGAGGTCGCCGTGGGCGCAGCAGGGGCCGCAGTCGTGTCATTCTTGCCAAAGCAACTGAAGCTGAGCGCAAGTGTGATTGATGTGATTATGCTGAACGGGCTGCGGGACAGGGTTTTCATGGGGCGAGAAGTTAGATGAGGAGGCAGTAAACGCAACGCCGCGGAAGCGCATTTTTGTTTGGCGATGCAAAGTTTAACATTTGTTTTGAAAGGTGGTCAGATGATGGTATCTGGCAGCCTGCGGAAAAAAACGCTGTCACTGACACAAGAAGCTTTTCAAGACGCCAAGTTTTTGCCAATATGCCTCCATGATGAAAGAGTATGCCTTCATTCACGACCACGGCCGGGTGCCGGAGGCGCTGAGGGCGCTTCCGTTTCTCGGATCTTTCGACGATGAGCAACTGGACGATGTGCTGGACTCCAGCAGCTACATCCAATGCGAACCGGGCGACGCCATCATCCATGAGGGCGCGATCGACTCCAGAATCTACATCCTGCTCCGCGGAGAAGTGGATGTGTGCAAAGAGGGAAAAATCCTCGCCACCATTGGCCGCACCGGCGAGGTCTTTGGTGAACTGGCCGTGGTCAATCAGGATCGTCGCTCTGCTACGGTGGTGGCAAAAACATCGGCGCTCTGTCTCGCAGTGGATCAAAAATTTCTGCAGGACATCAAACCCCGCGAGGAATATCCATCCTTCTACGCCGCGCTCTACGAATTCATCGCGCGCGTCACCGCCAGCCGCCTGGAGTCAACCACCCGACGGCTCGCAGAGATGGAAATTGAGATGAAGCTCCTCAAGAAAAAGCTTGCGGACAGTCGCAAAAAGTCGGCAGTCAAATCCGCAACGCCAGCGCGTGCTGCTAAGAAGACAAAAGACCGGAAGACACAAGACAAAAGAAAGAAGAAGGCTGCCGCACGACGGTAGAAGCAGCACCCTCGCCGCTCAAATGTAGCCCGCGAGTCCCATCGCGGATCTATTTCCTTCATTACGCCTTCCAGTCTTTTGTCTTCTTCCATGTCCGCCCCCGCCAGTTTCCGGCTCGAAATGCTCCAGGTCGCGCGACTGGCACCGAAACTTCTCGGCGAGTCGGCGGAACTGGTGGGCGCATTTCTGCGCAGCCAGTTATCAGCGCAAAGTGGCTTCATGGATCGTGAAGGCCGGGCTGATATTTATTACACCGTTTTTGGCGTGGAGGCGATGCTGGCCCTGCAAATGGAAATGCCTCGCTCAGGACTGGAGGGATTTATCAGGTCGCGCAATGATTTGAGTAAAATGGATTTTGTCCATTTATGCTCACTGGTTCGGGCAGCTACTGGAGTGGGCGGCGAGGTTTTTTCGAGCACTAAAAAAGGCATCATCGCATCGCGCTTGCAGGAATTTCGAACGGCGGACGGCGGCTTTCATGGAACACCGGGCAAAGCGCGCGGCTCGGCCTATGGAGCACTGTTGGCATGGGGAGCGCATACTGACTTGGGCATAGCTTTGATCGAGCCAGAGCGACTGCTGGATTCATTGCTGTCGTTGCAACTGCCGGATGGATCATTTGCCAACGAACCTGGCATTCCCGAGGGGAGCACGACTGCAACTGGCGCGGCGGTCACACTTTGCCGTTATCTGGGTCACAAAACAAATGCGACCACAGGCGAATGGCTGCTGCGACAGATTCATTCCAGCGGCGGATTTCTCGCCACACCGCGCGCACCGTTGCCGGATTTATTGAGCACCGCCGTCGCGCTGCACGCGCTGGACAGCATGGAGGTTTCTTTTGCTGACGTGCGCGAATCGTGCCTTGATTTTGTGGACTCACTCTGGTCAGCCGAAGGCGGTTTTCACGGTCATTGGGCCGACGATCATCTTGATTGCGAATACACTTATTACGGGCTGCTGGCCTTGGGGCATCTGGCTTTGTGAATCAATGACTTTCCGTAACACTTCAAAGTGCCTTTCCCGGGAAAAACGCCCTTGGATGGACTCTATCTTCCGCCAAATCGACCTCCGATCACTCCCCTTCGCTTGCCCTATTGCATAATTCGGGTTAAAGAATCACCTCTTTGGAATGACGGCACCAATTTATTAACGCAATCATTTATCCTCAAGCCGCCTTGGCAGCTTCGATACGCTTGCCTCCAATGCGGCGACCAAAGACAAACAGCGCAATCGCAGCAGCGATCAAAACCACACTGAGCAATGGTCTGACCACGAACCAGGCCACGGCGATCGTCAGCAATGAGCCGGCGAAGGCGAGCAGGACGGCGGCGATGAAGACACCGGCACCGAGCACGTTCCCAAGAAACGGAATGACATCGGCGAACACTACAATGGGGCTGATGATAAGGCTGATTCCGATGGCCATCAGGACAAAGCCCGCCAGTCGCAGCAGCCATGTGAGATTCTTGTTTTCAGTTTCCGCATGGCTCAGCATGAGCGCGGCGCTAACTGCGCCGGATTCAACCCGCTCGATCTCGCCGCCAGCCTTCGCGAGGTAAGGTTCGAAGGTCTCGCCGGTTTGACTGGCGATCACACTGAACGGGCCCGGCTTCAAAACTGTGAAGGATACGCGTTGATCGCCAATTTCAGGGGTAACGGAGTCTTTGCCAAAATAGAATCCACCTTCACTGAGCTTGGCCTTCTCTTTTAATGAGGTCGGAAGTCCTGCCAGGTGGGTTTCGCCGAGCGACAGGGCGACATCGCCCTTCATTTTTGCGATCAGGGAAAGCGGGAGTTTGAATGCGCCAAGCGTGGCGTTTGGCGCATAAAAGGTATCACTTTTCGCAGTCATACCTGCCGGGTTGGTGTGTCCCTCGGGTTGTTTAAAGGAGGACGAATGGATGGCTTCTTCCGACCATTTCTTGTCATAGGAATAGGTCGTTACGGTCTCCGTGCCTCCGCCAAGCTTTTTGTTGGTCTGGGAATGACGGCTTTCCTCCCATCGATACATCTCCACCTTGCGACGGATTCGCAAAGCCGATTCTGAAATGGCAAAGAGGGAATCGGTCGGGGGATTTTTCACCGTCGCCTCGCCCGTGACGTGAACAAGCTTTTTGTCATTCGCTGCGTTCACAGCGTCAGCCGCTACATCAATGACCACGCCGGCGCTTTCCTTCAAGCTTCTGGCGGTCTTCACCGCACGGTTTTCATTGTATGAGAGGAGGAACACCGAGCCGGCGATCAGCAGGAACCCAAATGCTACCCCTTTAATGGAATTGATGATGCGTCCAAACCACGACTCGCTGCTTGTTTCGGTGAATTGGTTCATTTGATATAATTTGTTTCGGCCACTTACTTCAGGATCACCTTCGTGACAATGTCTTTGCTATCCTCCAGCATAACATCCTGCCGGGTAGTTGTGCCTGCATGATTAACCATGACCTCGTAGCGTCCGAAAAATCCCGGCACTGACACTTTGCCTTCTGCATCGGTTTTCCGGGACACATCCGTCTTCCATTTTCCGCAGACCCATTCACGCCAGACGTTGGCATTGGGTTTTTCGCTCCAGTTTTTTCTCCAGAGCGCCGTCTCTGGTTTCCAGTGTGAGCCTTCCCAAAAGCCCCACATGACAAAGCCTGTGTAGGCCGGGTGGCTGAAACAGGTGATGAGCAGGTCGCGCGTGAAATCGGCGGCCAATTGATCGTCACCCTCCGTGTTCACATCGAACTCGGTGAGCTGGAGCGCGGGCACCAGCGCGGCGAAGCGGTCGGAGTTCCGCAGCATCTCCTCAGGGGAAGGCAGAAAGCTGGAATGGAAATGCGCCTGATTGCCGATGCCGTCCACCTTGACGCCGTTAGCGATGATTTTTTTGATGATCTGAAAATACTCCTCCTGCTGGCGGCCTGGACGGAAGACTTGGTCTTCGTTGATCCAAAGCGGGAGCTTGGTGAATTTGCGGGCCTCGGTGAAGACATCTGTATAAAATCTTTCACCGAGCACCGTGTCCACGCACATGGCTTTCTGCCAGGCTGCGGGATGGTTCAGCGCATCCCATTCGCAGACGCGATCCCCCACAATGGGCAATTTTTCCCGCATGTGGGCGAGCACGGCTTCGCGAATGGCCGGTGGATTGTCCCTTAATTTTTCCGACCATGGCTCAAACGGCCCCCAGCAGAGATAGTGGCCGCGCACCGTGATGCGATGCTCCCCGAGCCATGCCAGCCCCTGATCGAGCCACGGTTTGCGGAAGTCGCCGTATTTGTTTTCGCCTTTGTAGATGTCCCAGGCGAAGGGCTTCAGATCATTCTCCAGCACGACCCGGCTGAAGCACTCGTCCACGATGGCCCGGTATTTTTCGCCATCAGCCGAAGGATCGCACAGCATTTTCGCCGTCACTGCGGAGCCAAAACCAAAGGCATGCCGCTTGAGAACTGCATGGACTTCCGCGCCAGGCACCGGCTGGCCGGATGCATCCAGGACTTCGATCTTCAACGTCCCTTTGCGCAGCTTATCAATGCGGGCCAATGCTTCCTTGCGCCAGATGGCGTCTGCTTCGCGGCCCTCATAGGTGAAGACCGGATGAGGCAGCTTTGCGAAATCGAAGTCTGGTCCGTAATTTAGCAACTGCACTTGCGCAATCTCGATCGTCTGCACCTGTCCGCCGAGGTGGATGGCCACGCCGCCCTTGCCATCCGGCACGGACTTCGCCGCGATGAATGGCACATGAACTGGCATCCATTCCGTAGTGGCCTGAAAGTCGCGCGTTCCTACTTTGAAATAATCCGGCGCTTCCCTGATCTCCACGTTCGCCGTGCCTATGGCCTTGCCAGTGCTGCTGCGCGCCAGAAAGGTGAGAAGACATTTGTCTCCCTGTTTGATGTTGCCTGTAACCGATTCGCCCATTTGCACGCTCCAGGGGCTCTTCGGCTGCCGCACAATGATATAGCGCCACACCTCTCCCTTCCCCAACGGGTTTTCGCGTTGCAGAATAACTTCGCCGTTCCCCGGCAGAAGAGGCTGGGGGCTGCTGCCTTCCAGGAGATTCCTCCCACCATCCGGCAGCGTCGCTGCTGACGCAGTCAGGCAGCCCAAATACAGGCTGGCCATGAGTGCGATGCGGGAGAGGTGGATGAATTTCATCAGCGCATTTATGAGCAGGGTGATAACATCTGCAACCGTCGCCGTTAACGCGCGTGCGGCATTATTAGTGATTTTTCCGCACTTCTTGCGAGACATTCGTCTTCAGACACCGTTAATTGAAAAGACTTTTCACCCCTGTCAATTCGTAACCACCTCCTGCATGTCCACCGTCGCCCTCCGTTCCGTTCAGCTTCCACCGTCCGTGCCAGTTACGGTGAATAGGGTGCGTGCGCCAAAGAAAAATATTCCGCAGACGAAGCCGGAGCGTGATCACATTCTGGCGACGATCCGAAAATATACCGAGACCACGCGGCTGGTTCCGCCGCTGCCTGCGGAGGAATTGCGCGAGCACGCCGGGAAGATCATTGCGGAACATGGCTTTGATCCGGTTTATCACGACTACATTGGCGTGCTTCTGAGTAATGAAATCTGGCGCGAGACTCTGGCGACCATCCCCTACGAAAAGCGCTTGCTGCTGATGCCCAAATGCCTCCGCGTGGAGAGCAAATGCCCCGCGCCCTTCGATGAATTCGGTCTGCTCTGCAAGCAATGCGGCCTCTGCACGATCCAGGATTTTCAAAACGAAGCGGAACGTCTTGGCTACGCGGTGCTGGTCGCGGAAGGCTCGGCCATTGTTATGTCGCTCATTCAGACGGGAAAGATCGAGGCCATTGTCGGCATCTCTTGTCTGCCAGTGCTGGAGCGCACGTTCCCGTATGTCGAGGCCGCAGCGATTCCTGCCGTGGCCGTGCCTTTGCTTCAGGACGACTGCATTGATACCACGGTCGATATCGACTGGGTGTGGGATTACATTCATCTCACCAGCGAGGACAAAACGCGCCGCCTGAATCTCAACGCCCTGCAAGATGAAGTGAAGTCGTGGTTCACACGCGAGTCGCTGGATGCGCTGCTGGACAAGCCGCATGATCGCACCGAGGAGATCGCGCGCGACTGGCTCGCCCGCGCGGGTAACCGCTGGCGTCCCTTCCTCACCGTGGCGACCTATCAGGCGCTGCGCGAAGACCCCGAGGGGCCGATGAGCGATGCCTTGAAGAAAGCCGCCATCGCCGTCGAGTGCTTCCACAAGGCCTCGCTCATTCACGACGACATCGAAGACAACGACAAGCAGCGCTACGGCGAAGCCACGCTGCATGAGGAGCACGGTATGCCCGTCGCGTTGAACGCTGGCGATTTGCTGATCGGTGAAGGCTATCGTCTTCTCACCGATTCCGATGTTCGCCCTGAGCGCAAAGTCACCATGATGAAAATCGCCGCCGAGGGCCAGCGCGAACTCTGTCGCGGCCAAGGCGCGGAACTTCTCTGGACGCATCATCCCGTTGCGCTCAGCAGCGTCCAGGTCTTGGAAATTTTCCGCAGCAAGACCGCGCCCGCATTTGATGTGGCCTTGCAAATCGGCGCGACCTTGAGTGGTCATCACGATGAAGTGGAGGAGGCGCTTCGCGCTTACAGTGAAGCCCTCGGCATCGCCTATCAGATTCGCGATGACCTCGATGACCTCGGCGACGATTCCGCCGCGGACAACGCCGCCGCCATTCGCCCAAGCTTGGTGCTCGCCTTGCTTCGCGAACGCGGCAAAGGGGAGGTGAAGGACATCATGGAAAAACTCTGGAACGGTGAGCTTTCATCACCACCTGACAAGGCCACCATCCGCGACTGGGCGCAATCCAGCGGCGCACATGAGAAAGCCCTTTTGCTACTGGAGTCCTATAAAGAGCAAGCCATCCGATCCCTTCAAGCCGTGGACAATGCGAACCTCAAGGGCCTTCTCCGCCGCGTCATCGGGAAGATTTTCAATGACTTGGAAATCAAAGGCTGGTGCCGTGAGTTTGAGGTGAAGAATGCCACCACGTAGGCGATGCGTCTCGCTTTGCGAATTCGCAGAAGCAAGGTGAAGCGAGATGCATCATCTACGTTTTACAGCGGTGTCTTGAGGCCCGCAGCGCGAGCCAGTTTTTTCTGGCGCGCATCGAACGAGAGAAACCGCTTCGCACCGAGATGCACGGCTGTGGCGATGTGGAGAACGTCCAGTGTGCGGTGACCACCGTGCGACGTGTATGACTTCGAGAGCGTGCCGGCGTAGCGAATAATTTCCTGCATGTCACACGAAACCATTTTGACCGCCCCTGTAGCCAGATCAGATTCCCAATCGGCAATCATCTTCGCAGCCTCACGCGCATTGAAGCCCTTAGTCCGATCCTGTGCGTGCAGCCATACTTGCAGGCTGATGGATTGAAGAAACTCGAATTCCAAAAGTGTGGTGACGTGGAGCGGTTCAGTCATGGAACTCCAATGAGCATCTGCCAGCACAGAATGCTCCTGCTCACGATAAACAGAGCAGAGAAAGCTGGTGTCGGCATACTCAGTCATGGCTCGCCCGTTTCGAATGCCCGCATTTCCTCGACTTCCTTGGCGGAGAATACGCGATCACCCCAGATGGCCTTCCTGCGTGCGGCAAAATCAGGCAGAGTAAACTTCGAGGCTTTCTTCTTCACTGGAGGCGTAAGGTGCCCTATCGGCTTCGAGTGCTTTGTGATCTGCACCTCCTC
>JAYVQB010000425.1:0-4757 GCA_043757085.1 Verrucomicrobiota bacterium | reverse complement strand
CGTATTCCTCGGCGGCCTGCGCCATGAGGCCGACGTTGGGCACGCTGCCCATGGTCTTGGGATCGAGTGCGCCGTTCTTTTTGCAGAAATCAATCGTGGTCTGATAGATGCCGGCGTAGCTGCTGTCGGGGATGACGGCGAGTGTGTCCTGCTGTTTGCCAGCGGCGTTCCACATCTGACCGGAAGTGCGGATCATCGCGGGCATGGAGGCATCAACAATGACATCGCTGGGCACATGGAGATTGGTGATGCCTTTGTCGCTGTTGACCATCGCGACCGCCGGACGGGCCGCATACACGGCATGAATGTCGGTTTCGATTTCCGCTTTCTTTGCGGCGGGAAGTTTGTCGAGCTTGGCGGCGAGATCGCCGAAGCCGTTGTTAAAATCGACGCCGAGTTTTGCGAATGTGGCCCCGTGCTTGGCGATGAGGTCTTTGAAGAAAACCTTGACGACGTGGCCGAAGATGATCGGGTCGGAGACCTTCATCATGGTGGCCTTCAGATGCACAGAGAAGAGCACGTCAGCGGCTTTAGCCTTTGCAATTTGTTGTTCAATGAAAGTGACGAGCGCTTTCGTGTGCATCACGGTGCCATCAATGATTTCACTGGCCTTGAGAGGCGTCTTTTCCTTCAAGACTTTAGTGGATCCGTCCTTGCCGATGAACTCGATCTTCACATCCGTGGCTTCGGGGACTACGACGGATTTTTCATTCGAGAAGAAATCATCCCGGCCCATGGTGCCGACGCTGGTCTTAGAATCGGGCGACCACTTGCCCATGGAGTGCGGATTCTTGCGGGCGTATTCCTTGACGGCCTTCGGTGCGCGGCGGTCGGAGTTGCCTTCGCGCAGCACAGGATTGACGGCACTGCCCATGACCTTCGCGTAACGCGTCTTGATTTCTTTCTCGGCGTCGGTCTGCGGATTCTCAGGATAGTCGGGCAGCTTGTAGCCCTTGCTTTGCAGTTCAGTGACGGCAGCTTTCAACTGCGGCACGGAGGCGGAGATGTTCGGCAACTTGATGATGTTCGCCTCCGGTTCGACACAGAGTTTTCCGAGATAGGCGAGGTCGTCGGACTGCTTTTGCGGCTCGGTCAGGAAGTCGGGGAAGTTGGCGATGATGCGGCCAGCGAGCGAGATGTCGCGGGCTTCCACTGCGAAGCCGGAGGACTTGGTGAAGGCTTCAACGATGGGAAGAAAGGAATAGGTCGCGAGTGCCGGAGCCTCGTCGGTCTTCGTGTAGATGATGGTGGGTTTTTGGGACATAATTTTTGAAATGAGATAAGCACAACATCATTGAGCGGGCAAAGATGAAAGGCCAAAATGTAAGAAGCAACGACAGGCATCATCCGAGGGGAGTGCCCATGATTAGGCATGGTTTCAGTTGCGCGTGGGCGTTCTATAAATTATGCCCTGCATTTCCATGTCTGTTCCAGCCGTCAAACCATCGCGCCCGCATTTGCTTGCATTCCTGCTGGCGCTGGGTGTGGTCGTCATGTTGCTGGTGGTCGCCGCGCTGAAATTTAAGAGCATCGGCAACCAGGATATGCCTAATTTGATCGTCATGCCGTTTAAGGCGAAAGATCAAGGGGAGTGGGTTCAGCGTGAAGCATTTCTTCAAGACGATGTGCTGCCAGTCGTCGGCTCATCCGAGCTGACTCTGGATGTGGTAAATCGGGCCAGTGAAATTTTTCGTAGTAAGCCAACCGGATTTCAGGTTTGCCCAATCGGAAGAGCTGGCAACACGAGCATCTTGATGGCTGAGAAACTCGCCGCCTTGGGCGAGCGGATGCGCGGGCGAAAGATTGCACTGATTTTTTCCTCCTCCTGGTTCTATAGATTTGGCGTCCCGGATGACAGCTACGCGGGAAATTTTTCTCCACTGCAAGCCTTTCGTTTGCTGAGAAATGAACAAATGGAGGCTGAGTTGCGAAAAAGATTTCATGCGCGGATGCTGGAATTTCCCGACACTCTGGTATCGCGCTCAATGCTTGGAGCTTATGTTCATACCATCGGAAGCGATGGATTATTGCCCGCTCTGAAATATAGGTTGATCCAGCCACTGATTGAAGTCCAGAGGGCCAAACTTTCACTGGAGGATTTGTTCGCCACGGCCTTCGAGGCCATGATGATGAAGCATTCCGAGGATGTCACATCGCCGAAGCCTCAGGCTATGGAGTGGGACAAGCGGATCGCACAAATGGAAGCAGAGGAGGCTGCCGCTGATCCTGACAGGCCAATCCTGACCCGTATGATGGTCAAGGGCGTGCATGACGATGAGTTCGTCGCCGAAATGAATGCGTCCCGAGAATGGGATGACTTCAAGCTGCTGCTCGACACTTTGAAATCATTTGGTGCCAAAGCGTTATTGATATCGGTGCCGATATCTGGATCGGGCTTGGACCGGCATGGCGTGAGCGGTTTGGCGCGCGATCAGTTTTATCACCGGTTTGAGTCAATGTGCGCGGAGCACGGTTATCAGGCGCAAACATTCTCCGATCACGATCTGGACGACGGTTTCACGATTCCGAAATCAAGCCACTTTACGCCCAAAGGCTGGCTTTACGTGGATCGCGTGCTGGATGACTTTTACCATGACCGCCCGATCGGGGAGGAAAGAAAATGAATGGAGAGAACTTACAAGATTCAACGAGATTGACATGAGGTGCATTTCGCAAAAAACCGTCTTGTGAATCGTGGAAAATCCCGTTAATCCTGTCGAAATCATTGGCATCAATATGGATCAAACAACCTTACTAAAACTTCTCGCGGAAGTCGCCGGCACTGACGAAGTGCTGCGCAATCTCCAGCTCGATCTCTATGGAACGCAGACGCTTGACTCCATGCGCACCGTCGAGTTGATCGTCCTTCTGGATGAACAGTGCAGCGTCAGTATATCGCCTGCGGAGTTTGACCGTGAAAACTGGGCCACTCCAGAAAAGTTCGTCGCGGATGTGGAGGCGCGTTTGGCGACACGGGCATGAGCAATACCGTCGAAAAACCTGCCGGGCGGGCGCGCATCTTCTGCCTCGCCCTTTATTACTCTGCGGTCTTGATCGCAGTGATCTACCTGCATGGCCGTGACGGACTGGCAACACCATCATTTATTTATCAGGGATTTTAATATGAGCGGACTTCTGAACCGGATCAAAACTGTCGCTACGGAACATGCGGATCGCATTGCCCACAGCGGCGGCGGCAGCACGATGACTTATCGCGAACTATGGGGCCGCGCGAACAAACTCGCAGCGGAATTGGACAAGCGCAATGCGCCCGCTGGATTGCCAGTGGGGATTCGCGGTCACAAGGAACCGGAGATGTTTGTCGGCTTCCTTGGCACGGTGCTCGCGGGGCGCGGTTATATTCCGCTTGATCTGTCCATGCCACCGGCGCGGGTGGAGCGGATCATTGCCACGGCGGAACCGCTCGCGGTTCTCACTGCCGAAGAAATTGCTACACTCACTCATGGCTGGGAGTCCGCGCCGGAACGCGTCATTCCGCAGGCTGATCCCGATGATCCGTTTTACATCATGTTCACCTCCGGCAGCACGGGCGATCCGAAGGGCGTGGTCATCACGCATGGCTGCATGAAGGCGTTCGTGGATTGGATGCTCCATGAACAGAACCTTGTTCACGGAGAAGAAATTTATCTCAATCAGGTGCCGCTCTCATTCGATCTTTCCGTGATGGACAATTACATTTCGTTCTTCACTGGCGGCAGTTTGGTCGCCCTGACGCGCGATGACATCGCCAGTCCGCGAGAGTTTTATGCCAAGCTCCGCTCCAGCAATGCCACGGTCTGGGTATCCACGCCGTCGTTCGCCCAGATGTGTCTCGCGGAAAAAAGTTTCAATGCCGAGATGTTGCCCGCGCTCCGCCGGTTTTTATTTTGCGGCGAGACGTTGGCGCACAAAACCGCGTCCACTTTGTTGCAAAGGTTTCCGGGCGCGGAAATCTGGAACACTTATGGACCGACCGAAGCGACCGTGGCCACGACTTCCGTGCGGGTGGATGCGGACTTGCTTGCCGCGCACGATCCGCTGCCTATCGGTTATCAGATGCCTGGCACGCGTGTCGTCATCAAACGACCTGATGGCACTATCGCCCCTGACGGCGAGAGCGGCGAGATCGCCATCGTTGGCCCGAACGTCAGCCCCGGCTATCTCAAACGGGCTGATCTTACGGAGAAAGTTTTTTTCACCGAAGACGGCCAGCGCGGTTATCGCACCGGTGACAAAGGTTATGCCAAAGATGGGCTGCTTTTCTACCAGGGCCGACTTGATTTTCAGATCAAACTGCGCGGTCATCGTATCGAGCTGGGTGACGTGGAGGCGCATCTGCGCGAAGTCGATGGAATCGTTGACGCCGTGGTGCTGCCGGTGGAGAGGCGCGGCGTGATTGATTCGCTGGCTGCGTTTGTGGTCACTCGCGAGCCGGTTGGTGAAAACTCATTCGCCGCCGCGCAGTCGCTGAGGGAGGCGCTCGCCGCACGCATCCCGGAATACATGATTCCCCGCAGGATTGATTTCATGGAAGCATTCCCGCTGACGGCGAACGGCAAGGCCGACCGCAAAGCTCTCGCCACGCGACTCGCATGATTCCTTACGCCGACTTCAATTATTTCCTCATCATCCTGTGCATTGTCTGCCCGATGATGATTGCCGGGGCGCGTGGACGCGCGGGCTGGCGCTGGACGGCTCTGGCCACGGTGGTGATGCTGGCAGTGCAATACATGACGCCAATGCAGTTGGCTCCGGGC
>JAYVQB010000424.1:0-4773 GCA_043757085.1 Verrucomicrobiota bacterium | reverse complement strand
CTTCATACATGCCGCCGATCTGTGGAATGGTGGCGTGACTTTCATCCGCGAACGTCAGGAAATCATCCGGGAAGAAATCGAGCAAAGTTCCCGGCGTGCTGCCTGGCGGACGTCCCGTGAGATGGCGGCTGTAATTCTCGATGCCCTGGCAGAAGCCCATCTCCTGCATCATCTCAATGTCATACTCCGTGCGCATTCGGATGCGCTGCGCCTCCAGCAATCGGCCCGTGCGCTCGAACTCAGCCACACGCTCGTCCAACTCCACGCGGATGGTCTTGATGGCCTTGCGCAGTTTGTCCATCGGCGTCACATATTGTTTCGCCGGATAAATCGTGTAGCCCGGCAAAGTCATGTTGGCCGTGCCGGTGAGCGGATCGAAAACACTGATGCGCTCGATCTCGTCGCCGAAGAACTCAAAACGCATCGCCTCATTGTCCAGATAGGCCGGAAAGACTTCCACCACGTCGCCGCGCGCCCGGAATTTCCCACGGGTGAACGCGATGTCATTCCGCTCGTAGAGCATGTCCACCAGCCGCGTGAGAAAATGCTCGCGCGTGATCACGTCGCCCGTCTTCACGGGCAGCATCATGCCCTCGTAGTCTTCAGGCGAACCCAAACCATAAATGCAGGACACGCTGGCCACGACGATGACATCTTTTCGCGTGAGGAGCGCGCCCATTGAAGAAAGTCGCAGCCGCTCGATCTCGTCGTTCACGCTGGAATCTTTTTCAATGTAAGTGTCCGTCCGCGCGATGTAAGCCTCGGGCTGGTAGTAGTCGAAATAGCTGACGAAATACTCCACAGCGCTGTGCGGAAAGAAGTTCTTGAACTCCGAGTAGAGCTGCGCCGCGAGCGTTTTATTGTGCGAGAGAATCAACGCCGGTTTGCCGGCATTCGCGATCATGTTCGCCATCGTGAATGTCTTTCCTGATCCAGTGACGCCGAGCAGCGTCTGATGACGATTGCCCGCGTGCACGGACTTGGTGAGCTTGGCAATGGCCTGCGCTTGATCACCCTGCGGAGAATACTCGGAATTGAGTTGGAAAAGATCGCTCACAAAATTAATCCCGCAACGCCACCGCCGGCTCAGTCCGTCCGGCTAGCCATGCGGGAACCAGAGCAGCCACGGTGCATAGGATGAATGCGCCGATGCAGATGATGCCCACATCATGCGGAACGACCTTGGCTGGGATTTCCGCGATGCCGTAAATTGCTTGTGCAAAAATTTCTCTGCCAGTCAGCTCAGAGATGATGTGACGGATGTCGTTGCGAAAGTGCACCACGATCAAGCCCATGCCGAGTCCGCTCAATGCGCCCAGCACTCCGACAATCATTCCTTGAGTTAGGAACACCCACATGATCTGGCCAAGGCGCGAGCCAAGCGCCGAGATGATGCCAATCTCGCGACGCTTCTGCACGGTCACGGTGATCATGGTGTTCATCACACAGAAAGCCGCGACGATGACGATGATGAAGAGCACGAAATACATCATCTCAAGTTCATTTTGCACGGTGTCGAACAACTGTTTGTGCTGTTCCATCCACGTCACCGCGCCCCAAGTTTCAGGGAATGCCCGCTTCACCAGCTCGTTCTTCACTTCTCCAGCCTTGTAAGGATCAGCCACCTCGATGCCGATGCTGGTTATACCATCGCCGAGATTGCGCAGTTCCTGAGCTACATGCAGCGGCACGATGACGACAGCTAGCTTGTCCGAATCCTGCAAACGGGGCGGGCTAAAGACTCCAGTCACCTTCAGTTCAAGCGGCAGAACCAGTTCCTTGAGTTTCTTATAGGCCTCCTGCTTCTCAGCCTCGGGCTTGTCATCAATTTCACGAATCGTGCTGACGATGTCCTTCAGATTCGAGGGCGCATACACCGTGATCTTGTCCCCAACATGCACATCCCACGCTCGCGCGATGGCCTCGTCGATGATGATGTTGTCATCCTTGAGATCGAGCGAGCCGGATACGATGAGATTCTCATGCTTCTTCATCAGCCGGTTTCCATCGTCCTGCTTCAAGCCCCACATCAGAGCCGGGGCGACATTGCCCTCCTTGGATTCGACCAGCAACATGCCGCGAACAATTGGCGACGCGGAAACCACACCCGGCGTCTCGGTGACAATCTTCATCACTTCTCGCCATGACTTCTCCTGCAAATCCGGCGGACGCTGTTTGCTTGCCAGCATTGATGAACCATACTGGTCCGCCGCCTCAATGTGAGCATCATATGCCTGTGACAGATCCTTGATCTTCGCATGAAACCCTGCCATCACCGCGATGACCACGATCAGCACCGCGACCCCCAAGCTGACGCCCATCACCGAGATGAGCGTGATGATGGAAACAAACGTCCGCTTCGGACGCAAGTAACGCAACGCGAGATAAAGGCTGAAATTGTTGATCATCCGGCTCAGATGCCTTCGGCTTCAATCAACCGCTGCACATGCTCAAGCGTAATCACCTCACCACGACGCGGAAGCATCGGCACCCCATTGCGAATCTCACCTGAACCAAAGTCGCTCAAGGGTCTCTTCCCGAAACTCAGCCCGTTACGCGCCAGTTCGGAAAGTTTCCGTCCCGCCGAAACATGCTCCTGCGCAGCGAGTTTCGTCGCCGCCTCCAACACGTCATCGTCAATTTCCAGGGTCGCCTGCATGGCCAAAGATTACGTCATCGGCATCGGGATGCAAGCGCGGCGACACTCAGCTTAGAGTCAATCGTAGGCTGCGTTTCCTGTCGATCTTCAGCATCGCCAACTCCCCTTTCGCGCTTCATTCCGCAACAAAGCGGTTGCCCACCATCCCGGCATGTTCTATTGCGCGAAACTTTGCCGCTCTCACTCTCTCTCTCACCTGAAGGCCATCTCATCGCGGACGAGTTGGGCGACGAGACTGCGTGCTTCTCTCCAAGTCACGAAACTCTCGCCCGAGAATGTCTCCAACAAGGTGGCCCCGCGTTGTTGTTCTGGCTGGCTTCATTAAAAACCAGTGCCGACCTGCCGCCGCCCGCGATCTATTGGCGGGAGTTCGCGGGTCAATGGCTGTCGCGCTTCTGTCATCAAGGCGGCGTGGTGCCCGAGAAATTGTCTGACGAAGATGCAGCAAAATTCATCGGGCAAATTCCACCGATGCGAGGCGCGGAATATCTGAGCGCATCCGTGTTGCAGACGCTGTGGGCGGCATTGGGAAATCATATACTCGCGATTTCTTCGGCGCATGTGAATGGCGCAGACGCCTGGTTGCGGGAGACGCTGCCCCATTGGCATCTGGTGGGCCGGGTCACGCTGCACCTCGCCGAAAACAAAAAAAATCCCGAGCATCCCTTCGCATTCCTCGTCACTTACACGAGCGGACTTAACGCGGAAGGCCAAGCGCGACATCTTCCGCTGCAACAGGCGGTCAAGGAATACGCCGGTGCACAGAACCGCACGGTGTTGCTCAATCTGCTGGAACCTTTGAGCCGCGCGGCGGAGAAAAGCCCCTGGGCGAAAGAGCAAGTGGAGAGCGGCGGCATTTACCGGCCTCAAGGCTGGACTCCGGGGCAGGCCTTGAAGTTCTTGCGAGAAGTTCCGCGTTTTGAAGAATGCGGATTAAAGGTGCGCATCCCCGACTGGTGGAAACCGTCGGCACCACCGCGGCCCAAGGTTACCGTGAAGGTGGGTGATGATGCTCCGAAGGCATTCAACGTCGGCGACCTGCTGAGCTTCGAAATCGAGCTGACACTTGATGGAGAAAAACTCACCCCGGAAGAACTCCTCGCCCTAAAAACCGCAGAGGGCCTGGTGCTCGTGAAAGGCAAATGGGTGGAAGCGGATGCGGAGAAACTGCAGGCGGTGCTCGATCACTGGCGGCAGGCGCAGACGATGCAATTCACCGGTGGCATTTCTTTCCTCCAAGCGATGCGGCTCCTTTCCGGTGCCAGCATCGAGGGCGCGGATGCGAAGCTGCTCACCGAAGATGCGCGAGCCTGGAGCGGCATCGAGGCCGGTCCGTGGCTGGAAAAAATGCTGGGGGAACTGCGCGATCCATCGCGACTGAATGAAATCGCCGGGCATCCCGATCTCAAGGCCACCCTGCGACCGTATCAACGCGATGGCGTGAACTGGCTGCACTTCATGGTGCGGCTCGGTCTTGGCGCGTGTCTGGCGGATGACATGGGCCTGGGCAAGACGATTCAAGTTCTCGCCTTGCTGCTGCATCTGAAACGCAGCGCACCTGATGGCGGCGCGTCATTGCTCGTCGCGCCCGCATCGTTGCTGGCCAATTGGAAAGCGGAGGCGGATCGGTTCGCGCCGACGCTGAAATTGTTTATCGCTCATCCCTCCGGTGCCGAACCGGATCGTCTCCAGCGATTCATCGAAGGCGATGAACGATCTCTGAAGGGCGTCGATCTCGTGCTCACCACCTACGGCATGATGCTCCGCGTCAAGGCGCTCAAACAAAAGCGCTGGCGGCTAGCGGTGCTCGATGAAGCGCAGGCCATCAAGAATCCCGGCGCGGCGCAAACTCGCGCCGTGAAAGAATTGCAGGCGGGAAACCGGATCATTCTCACAGGCACGCCCGTGGAGAATCGGCTGGGAGACTTGTGGTCGTTATTCGATTTCATCAACTCCGGGCTGCTCGGCTCCGGCGCGGCGTTTGGGCGATTTGTGAAATCTCTTTCGCGCAGCAACGGCCTGCAATACGGGCCGATGCGCCAGTTGGTCCGGCCCTATATTTTGCGAAGGCTGAAGACGGACAAGACCATCATCTCCGATCTCCCTGACAAGAC
>JAYVQB010000423.1:0-4796 GCA_043757085.1 Verrucomicrobiota bacterium | reverse complement strand
TCACGCGCCGCACGCGGCAATGCATGATGGCCCCGGCGCACATCGGGCAAGGTTCTTTCGTGACGTAGAGATCGCATTCATTCAAGCGCCAGTCGCCCACCGCGCTCTGCGCTTGAGTAAGAGCAATCATCTCCGCGTGAGCCGTCGCGTCCTTCAGAGTCTCGACCTGATTCCACGCGCGGGCAATGATTCCGCCATCATGCACGATGACAGCCCCGATAGGAACCTCATCCGCAGCCAGCGCACGCTTTGCCTGGCGCAAAGCCTCGCGCATGAAACGGTCGTCGGCGCTTTGGATCAAGGGGATGTCGTGGAATTCGTCGGGCATTGGGAAAGAGTTCAAGCATCAATGTTCTATATTTCAAGGAAACTTCAATCATCATGGGGACGCTAGATTTTCACGCCGTTCTTTCAGCAAGGAATTTCCCAATCTCCCCCGCCAACACTTTCCCAATGCCAGAGACAGCGGCAATTTCTTCCGCGCTCGCGCGGCGCAATCGCGCCACGGAACCGAACTCGCGCAGCAGTGCCGCCTTGCGAGTCTTGCTCACGCCGGGGCAATCATCAAGTATGCTTTCTTGCACGCGACGCTGAAGCAGAAGCTGATGATAGCCGTTGGCCCAGCGGTGGGCTTCATCACGGATACGTTGAAGAAGTTTTAACGCACCTTTCTCGTGACTCAAAATGAGCGGCTCGCTGCGGTCGGGGCGATAGATTTCCTCATTCTCCTTGGCCAAGCCAATGATGGGCAGTTCCTGCAAACCAAGTCGCTGGAGTTCTTTCATGGCGGAGGAAAGTTGTCCTTTGCCGCCATCCACAATAATGAGATCAGGCAGACTGACGAATTTGGAATCTTTGACCACATTCATTCTGCGCAACGCATCAATCGCATTCTCCTGCGATTCGTCTGCCGCTTCCGCACCGATGACCTCACGGGCTTCTAATAGAATGCGCGAGTATCGACGGCGCACGACCTCACTCATTGCTGCGAAGTCGTTTTGTCCGTCCACGATCTTGATGCGATAACGTCGGTAGCTGGCGTTGTCAGGCGTGCCATTTTTGAAACGCACCATGCTGGCGACGCAATGCGCGGTGCCGATGTTCGCAATATCAAAGCATTCCATCACCAGCGGCGGACGTTCGAGATGCAGTTCCTCCTGCAACTCGCGGACATCGGCCATCGGGTCCAGCGTGCTCGCGACGCGGATACTCGCGCCACGCTCAAAGCTGCGCGTCGGCTTGAGCGTGGTTTTGAAATCCTCAATCATGTCGCGCATTTCAGCGGCGCGCTCGAAATCCAGCCGCGCCGCTAACTTCTGCATCTCACTTTCGAGCGCGACGATGAGTTCCTTTGATTTCCCGCCGAGAAAGTCGCAGGCCTGATCGATGCGGGCGCGGTATTCTTCCTGACTGATGCGGACAATGCAGGGCGCAGAACAATTTTTAATGATGTCGTTATGACAATGTTTGAAATCACTTTCGTCGGGATTGAGTGGGCGACAGACACGCAGTCCAAAGTGACGGTTCATCCAGTTCAAGGTCGTGCGCAGCGCGGTGGAGTGCGCGTAAGGGCCGTAGTAACGGGCGCCATCATCTTTCTTCAATCTCGTCAGCGTGAAGCGCGGCAAGGGATCGGCCATCTGCACCTTCACCAGCAGATAGCGTTTGTCGTCCTTGAAGCTGATGTTGTATTTCGGGCGGAAGTCTTTGATGAGGCGCATCTCCAGGATGAGTGCTTCCGCGTCATTGCGCACCGTATGGATATCAAAATCCCAAATGCTCTCGATGAGCGCACGCGTCTTGATGTCCGCCTTCCTCGCCCGAGATGGCATGAAATAACTGCTGAGGCGTTTGCGAAGATCGCGGGCTTTGCCGACATAGATCACACGGTTCAAGCGGTCGCGCATGACATAGACGCCCGGCTGATGCGGCACATCGTGCAGCTTCTTAGGTAGGTCGGTTTTCTCGCGCGGAAGGGACATGGTAGCCTGAATGATTACGCATGAAATACGCTTCCGGCAAACAATGGCATGGCCCCTGCGCAGTCCTCGAATGGTTTGCAAAACCGCTTTCTGCTCCTACACTGCGCCCCGATGCGTCCCCTGAAAATCCTTATGCTGGCCATGCTCCTTCTTGCAGGAGCGGCCATGCCTCTTGCTGCCCAGCAAGCCACTCCTCCCGCAGAGATTACACGCGGGCCGGTGATCACCGCCGGTGGTCGAAAGGCTCCCCCACCAACTCCGCCGCTCACGCCACAGGAGGTCTTCAAGAAAATGGGGTTCCTCGCCTACCCTTTCATCGCCTTGTCATTCGTGGCAGTGGTCATGATTTTCTTCGTCATTTTCACAGTCAAACAGAACAGCGTGGTCAGCGATGTCTTCATGAATTCCGCCGACTCCCTGATCCGCAAGCAGGATTACCTAGGCCTGCTCTCGGTGTGCAATCGCAGCAACGAATGCGTCGCGCGCATTACCTCGAAGGCGCTGGATTTCGCCACGAAAAATCCCACGACCAGCTTCGAAGAAGTGCGCGAGGTGACCGAGGCCGAGGGCAGCCGTCAGGCCAGCATGATGCTCCAGCGCGTTTCCTATCTCGGAGACATCGGCGCGGTCGCGCCACTCATCGGACTGCTCGGAACCGTGGTCGGCTTGATCACCTCATTCAATGAAATTGCCACAGGCGCGATGGCCGGGGCGCAGAGCATGGGCGTGGCCAAGGGTGTCTATGAAGCGCTTTTCAACACCGCCGCCGGTCTGATCATTGGCATCCCATCGCTCGTCGCCTACTCCATCTACCGAGGAAAAGTGCAGCGTCTCATTTCCGAACTCGAAGCCGCCTCCACTCACCTGATGGCCTTGCTCTCAGCGCAATACAAACGCGCCGCACGAGCTGCCGTCGCACGCGCCTCTGCGCCCGGTCAAGCCGAGCAGGTTCTCTAATTCCGCCGGCCATGCGCTTCCGACAATTTCGCGAAATCCAGCCGATTCCCCTGCAATTGGCGCCGATGATCGACGTGCTGTTCCTGCTGCTGCTCTTTTTCATCATCACTTGGAACTCCGCGCGAAGGGAAACGGAAATCGAGATCAGCGTGCCTGCTGCCGACAAGGGTGAGCAGCCCAAGCGGCGCACCATGAGCGAAATTGTGATCAACGTCCGCAAGGGCGGTGAAATCTACGTCGAGGGCGAAAAACTCAGCGAGGAACAGCTCCTCGCCAAGCTGCAACTCATCGTGCAAACTTTCAACAGCGACCAAGCCGTCATCCTGCGCGGCGATGAAAAATCCGAATATCAAAAGGTGATGAATGTGCTCAACACCTGCCAGAAGGCCGGCATCTGGAATGTCTCCTTTGCCACCCGCCCGCCCGAAGATGAAAGTGCGCCCGCGCCGCTTGCGCCAATACCATGAAAAAGTTTTCCGACACGACCGCCATGAGTCATTCGCGGATGTTACTGGCCGCTTATGCCTTGTGGATGGTCTTGCCCGCCATGTCTCAGGATGTGCCTCGGGCCGTGCCAGTCGCCGATCCCGTGGAAGTGCCGCGAGCCGTGCCTGTCCCCGCCCCTGTGGCCGCCCCCGCACCCAAGACTCCTGACGATGACCTCTTCGAATACGCCACACTTTGTTACACCCAGAAAGATTACCAGATCGCCATCAAGCCATATCAGGATTACACGCGACTCTATCCAAAGGGACCACACTCAGCTGAGGCCTGGTTCCGCCTAGGAGAATGTTATCTAAAAACTGGTCAGGACGATGACGCGCGCCGCTCCTACAATGAAGTCCTCACGCGCTTCCCCAAAAGCGAAAGCGCGTCGTCAGCCGCTTACCGGCTGGGAGCTTTTGCCTACAATGCGCGAGAGTTCGCCAGAGCCGCCTCCTACTTCGACTCCTGCGCAAAACTCAGCACGGAAAACTCCGTAAAACTCGCCGCTGTTTACAACTCCGCGCTCTCTTACAAACAGGCCGGTGAAAAGAAAAAGTCCCTTGCCGCATACAAGGAGGTCGTGGCCGCCAAAGGTGAGAACTCCTATCGCGAAGCCGCGCTAGGCGAGGTAGCCACAGCCTCTCTTGAGGCCGGCCAGAAAGTTGAGGCTCTCGACGCCTACAATGAAATCATCGCCCTGACCAAAGATCCCGTTCTGCAAGGCGACGCGCTCATCAAATCCGGCCTGCTTCTCAACGAAACGGGCAAGAGCGAGGCAGCGCTTAAAAATTTCAAACGCGCCATCGGCATTGGCGAACTGCCCAAGGAAACGCGCGGTATCGCCGTATTCGGACTTATCCAAGGTTATTACGGCAAAGGTGACTTCGCCTCCGTGGTGGACACTTATGTCGCCAATGCCACCACGCTGCCTAGCGAAGACCTGCGCCCCAAGATGCTGCTCCTCGTGGGCAACGCGCAAAAGCAAAAACAATCCTACCGGCAGGCCATCGAGATATATCTGATGATAGAAAAACAATTCCCCGATTCTTCGGAGGCATTCGAGGCCGGCTACCAGAAACTGCTCAGCTTTTATCAACTCAACGACAAAGATATTCCCCAGTTCACCCAGGGATTTGAAGAACGCTATGCCGACCGTTACAAGAACCATGAGTTCATTCTCATGGCCCGGCTCATCCGCGCGGACTGGTTTTTCAGCAAGGCCGATTACATCCATTCCTCGGAAGCATTCACCGGCGTGGACACCCGGAAAGTTCCCGAAAAAGTCCGCGCCAGCGTGCTTTACAAAAAAGGATTCGCCGAGGCCGAGGCTGGCAAGTGCAACGACGCCATCGCGACCCTCAGTGATTTCAT
>JAYVQB010000422.1:0-4802 GCA_043757085.1 Verrucomicrobiota bacterium | reverse complement strand
GGCAGCCGTTGGCGATGGAGATGCTGTTTCGCACGCTGCCGTCGGTGCCTTGCACCTTGGAGCCGTTGCCCATGTCGGTGGTGTGGAGCAGGGTGAATTTCTCCGGGTCGGCTTTGACGACGAAGACTACGCCCCAGAAATTGGTCATGTAGATTTTTCCATCGGCTCCAGTGGGTGAGGCTTCCACTTTGGCCTGACTGCCGAGATCGCCAGTCCAGCGAACTTTTCCGGTCTTGGGCTCGACACAGCTCAGCGTTTTCCGATTGCTGTCCAAGACATAAAAATTACCACCGTAGAACAGCGGCGTGGACACATCGGAGGTGGCGACTTTGGGATCTGAGGTCCATGCGAGATCGCTGTCGCTGAGCTTCCCGCTCCCGCCGAGCTTTACTCCGAATGCAGGACGGTTTTTCGGCGCACAGACCACGGCCACGCCATCGCCAACCACAGGTGATGGCACGAGACGCAGTGCTTTGTTTTGATCATCGTTCCAGTGGCCCCAGCGCCACAATTCTTTGCCAGTTTCCGGGTCGTGTCCGGTCATGCAATCGCCACCACTGATCAGCATCTGGCGCTGGCCATTGATTGTGGCAAAGACGGGCGTGGAGAAGGCCTCGCGTGACTCTTTCTCCGCATCACTGGGCCGACTGTGTTTCCACAAATCTTTGCCCGACGCAGAATCAATCGCGAGAATATAAGAATCATTCGGCGCGCCCTCGACGCCTTTTTTCACGCCTTGAAACTCGAAGGCTTCATTGCGCTGGAGCACCTGAATGTAGAGCTTTCCACCATCGAGCACGGGGCTTGATGAGTAAGTCCATTGCGTGGCGAAGTTCCCGTGATCTTTCGCTATCTGCCGCGTCCAAAGTTCTTTCCCGCTGAAGTCGAAGCACGCCAGATCACCCGTGGCAAAAAGGAATATCACACGGGTGCCGTCCGTGGTGGGGGAGGGCGAGGCTAAGTTGCTGGCCTTGTCCCATCGCATGCCATCAGCCAAAATTTTCCGCCAGCGTTCCTTTCCGGTCTTCGCCTCCAGACAAATCGCCGCGTATTTCTGCTCGGCTTCAATAGGCGCGGTGATGAATACACTGTCGCCCCAGACCACTGGAACGGAGGCTGACAATCCCGGAAGTTCCACCGCCCATTTGATACCTTCCGCCTTGGAAAATTTCTCCGGCACCCCCGTCTCTGGACTGGAGCCGTCGTGATTTGGACCGCGAAACCCGGGCCAGTTCGCGGCTATGACGCCGCTGACAGCAAATGTGAAAATGAACAGGAGCAGTGTGATGTATTTCATGTGTGAGTTACTTGAAACGCAACGGGGCGATCTTATGCCATCTTTCGGCTCATCATGAAAAGTGATGAATTACTCGGCTTTCATCGGCGGGCGTTTGAAATAGATTCCGTCAAGCCAGGCCCGACTCATGAAAGAGCGGGGAGATTCGATTTCCACCAGCACCGCGCGGCCCAGGCGTCGGAATTGAACGTGGGTTCTCTGGGCCGAATCCTTTACCTCATCATTTTTGTCAGTAAATTCCGCCGTCGCTTCTTTTCCACCATTAATCTCCTTCACGAGATTGGCGGGGCATTTGCCTGCGTAGTAAACCTCCTCGGAGCCAGCCTCACGAGTGCAACGGAAGCCGAATTCTAGTTCTCCACTCTTGAGTAGCTTCAGGGTCAAACTCCCTCCAAATCCATCGTCAAATTCACCGTCCCAATCCGTGGTTACTCCAGCGGACAATTTCTTGCCGATGAACTCTATGCCCGCAGCACTGGCTTCGGCGAGGGCCATCCAATGCGCGGTGGTTTTCACGGATGGTGCAGGCTTGGACTGGCCAATCTGAGGTTTGTTGACCACTGGTGATTTTGTTACGACCGCATCGGACTTGATTTTCAAAGAAGCCAGTCTGGTCCGAAGTTCAGGCCAGCGACGTTTCCACTCGGCAAACGCAGGCTTATCTGAGGCGGTAGAGTTTTTTGCAGCCATTTTCAGCGCTTCATCCATGTTTTTTTCTGACGTCTCCGAGTCCTTCTTGGCAAGGGCGGTAATTTTTTCTTCGGATATGCGGTGATAAACTCCGACCAGTTCTCCCTGCTGCGGCTTTCCTTTTTCGGGTTTGACTTTAACAGTGATTTTTGACTGACTGACCGTAGCTAGATATTCCAAGCCTGAGTCTTCGCCCTCCTCCACCACCTTGGTGAAGACGACTCCTTTTTCGGTTTGTTTCCCCGCGCCTCGCCATATGCCGTAAGAACCTGGACTCCATGAACTTCGCAGCATAATTTGAATCTTGCCAAAGTCCTTCCACTCGACAGTTAGAATCCGATTGGCTGATTCATTGGCATAGGACGTCGGCGGCTGGGCCGTGGAATTGCTCTTGGTGCCAGTGGTTGATGACGGAGCGGCTTCGATGCCTGCCGCCAAAATGAGGGTGTGAATCAAGACAAAGTAGGCATAGCCACGCATAACTTGGATGCTAGCCGCAGAAATGCCCGTGTCACGCTCAAAGCCAGCTAGGCCAGAGTTTTGCCCAAAAACTCGAATTGTCGATAATTACATATAATGCTTGTATTTATAGTTAATATTGATATATTAAAAGCACCAACTTTAACCATCACGTCTCCCCACATGAACCTTCTCGCCCCCATCCATTGGCCTGAAATCCTCCACGCCTTCCGCATCCAAGGCCACGGTAGAATCTGGGTAACCGACCGCACCCAACGCTTTGGCTTTCAAATTCGCGCCCGCGATACCGTCCCCCATCCTTCGCTGATCTTCGGACTGGCCCAGGTAAACGGGGACGGTGAAGGCGCGCGGTTTGCCGTGAGGATCGATTTTGAATCGGGCGAAGTCTGGGATGCGGCCCACGATGGGGGCTTGCTCGGTTCGCTGGAGTCAACTCTCTGGCCGTCCAGCGACGAGGAGCATCCTCTGGTGCTGCGCTGGGAAATTGACCGTGCCCGGGAAGCCTTGATCCCAAGGCTGTTCATCGGCACAGAAGAACTGCTCTACCCTTCGATGCGTTTCCGTGGCGAGTCTCCTTTTGTCGCTTTCACCGGACACGATCTGGACGGCATCGCTCAAAGCACAGTCTTCTCTCCCGGCTATTTCTGGTCGCTGGATCGCCTGCCTTGATTGTGCATTGTAATTTGCGCATTCCGCGCAAAAATGCGCAGTCATGCCCTTCATTCACGACGACTTTCTGCTCACGACCAAGGCCGCGCGCCGGCTCTATCACGACTACGCGGAGAGTGAGCCGATCTACGATTACCACACGCATTTGCCGGTGGATGAGATCGCGCGCGACCAGTCTTATGAAAGCCTCGCTCACATCTGGCTGGGTGGCGATCATTATAAATGGCGGGCCATGCGCGCGAACGGTGTGCCGGAATCGCATGTGACGGGCAACGCTCCGTGGAAGGAAAAATTCCTCGCGTTCGCCAAAACCGTCCCGCAAACCTTGCGCAATCCCCTCTATCACTGGACCGCGCTGGAGCTGAAACGATTCTTCGGCATCGACGAACTTCTTAGCGAAAGCACTGCGGAGAAAATTTGGGCGCGTTGCAATGAGCAGCTCGCCACGCCGGAATTCTCCTGCCGCAATCTGCTCACGCGCTCGAAGGTTAGAGTCGTCTGCTCGACCGACGATCCCACGGACAATCTGGAACATCATGCCGCTGTCGCTAAATTGAGCGGCTTCTCCACCAAAGTCTATCCCACCTTCCGGCCCGACGCCGGAATGCGACTTGAAGATATTCCCGCATGGAATGCCTGGACGGACAAGCTCGCGGAGGTAAGCGGAGAGGCCTGCGACTCGCTCGCATCCTTCCTCGCCGCGTTGCGTCAACGGCACGATTATTTTCATGCGCTCGGCGGACGCCTTTCCGATCATGGACTCACCGCGATGGACACCGAAACCGCGACCGAGTCCGAAGCGAAGTCCGTCTTCGACAAAGCACGCGCGAAGAAGCAAGTCAGCGCCTCGGACATTGTCCGATTCCGCAGCTATCTTATGCTCTACTTCGGCCAGCTTGATGCCGAGAAAGGCTGGACGAAGCAGCTTCACCTTGGCGCGTTGCGTAATACGAACACCCGGCTGTTTGAATTGCTGGGGCGCGACATCGGCTGCGATTCCCTCGACGATCCATCACACGCCGCCGGACTTAAGTTTTTCCTCGATACCCTCGATCAGCGTGGGCATCTGCCCAAAGTCGTGCTCTACAATTTGAATCCAAAAGACAACTACGTTTTCGCCAGCATCATCGGCAATTATCAAGGCAACGAACAAGGCATCGCAGGCCGTCTCCAGTTCGGCTCCGGCTGGTGGTTCCTCGACACCATGGAAGGCATGGAGTGGCAGATCAACGCCCTCAGCTCCACCGGACTGCTCAGCAAATTCGTCGGCATGTTGACCGACTCCCGCTCCTTCCTTTCACCCCCGCGTCACGAATACTTTCGCCGCATCCTCTGCAATCTCCTCGGTCGCGACATGGAAAACGGCCTCGTGCCCGATGATTTTAATCTTGTCGGCAGCATGGTAAAGAACATCAGCTACGGCAACGCGCACCGCTATTTCGGCATGGATGTCGCGGCAGCATAAGCATCGTTCAGCCGTTGCGTCGCCTGCTCCATTGCCTTCTGCATTTCTGGGGACAAGTGCCCCCCCTTGTCCGGATGATTCTCCTTCATGAGCCGACGCCATGCCTGGCGGATTTCGTCCCTCGATGCGGAGGATTTGATTTGCAGCACATTCCACCATTGCTCACCAACTGGACTTTTTTCGATCACAGTTTCCAATGGC
>JAYVQB010000421.1:0-4804 GCA_043757085.1 Verrucomicrobiota bacterium | reverse complement strand
GTCGCGCACAATACCAGCGCAGCCTGCATGTGCTGAAACGCGCAAAGGAAATGGCCGTTGAACTCGGTGGCAAAGTTGCGACCAAGAGCGGTCTCATGCTCGGCCTTGGCGAAGAAGAGAACGAATTGTTTCAGGCGATGGACGATCTGCTCGACCACGGTGTCACGGTGCTCACGCTTGGCCAGTATCTCCGCCCTTCTCCGCAGCATCTGCCCGTCGTGAGCTATGTGCATCCCGACACGTTCGAGAACTACAAGCAGATCGCCTTGAAAAAAGGCTTCCGTCATGTGGCCAGCGCGCCGTTGGTGCGCAGTTCGTATCACGCGGCGGACTTCAAGCCGGAACTGGATTTGGATTGATACTAGCTAGATGGAATAATCGAAATGACCTACTGGGCCACGCATAAATAACGCGACAAAATCATTAAGAAGGAGCGCGAGTGTGTCGCCAGACCACTCGCCTAAAATTGGGTCTTCAACGTGGCCCCACTTACGATGCATAACAGGCGAGTAGGCTTCGCCATACACGCGCTCCTTCTATTTTAGTTACCGCTCGCCTGTTGTAGCGCTACCCGTATGACTATGGCTTCATTTGCAAGCTGGACACGTCTCCAGCTTCCTGATAGCCTTTTGCATAGTATCGCAAAACTCAACCAACCCAACCCATGAATCCAAAACGAATCATCATCGCTATCCTCGCTGTTTTCCTCGCCATCTTTGCTACGGACTACCTGATTCACGGGATCTGGACAAAGTCCAACTACGCGGCCACGGCCAATCTCTGGAGACCCGAGGCCACTATGCAAAAATATACGCCCTGGCTGTTCGGCGGTCAGTTCGTGATTGCGGTGGGCTTCACGATGCTTTGGGCGCGCATTGCCATGGGCGGCGCGGGACTTATTTGCGCATTGGCTTACGGATTTTTTGTCGGACTGATGTTCGCGGGGAATTCGCTCATCGTCTATGCCGTTCAGCCCATCGAGCACCACATCATCATGAAGTGGATCATCGGCGGTATGGTGCAGGGTGTGGTCGTTGGCTTTATCGCATTCCAGGCCTACAAGCCGTCAAAACCGTGTCCAGCAATGAGCTAAATGTTAGGCCACAGAGCGCACCTTGAGAACTGAGACGCGAACACTTGACTGGTTTTTGCGTGATCCGCGTTGTCGCTTGTAGTGCGTCCCTTCAGGGCGTTCCCCGTCGTGGAACTGCCGGGGATGATCCGCCCTCAAGGGCGCACTACGAACGATGAAGCCTCAACCCACAGGCGCTGTGCTATATCTTCACTTCGCGACTCACGTGCTCCTTTGAGATTTGACTACGCCAGCAACTCTTTGATAACCTTCGCCGGATTGACTCCTGTGAGCTTTCCGTCGAGGCCCTGATATTTGTAGCTGAAGCGGTCAAAGTGGAAGCCAAGGAGCTGGAGCACGGTGGCGTGGAAGTCACTGACGTGGATCGGGTCTTTGACGATGTTGTAACTGAAGTCATCAGTCTCGCCGTAAATCTGGCCGGGCTTCGCGCCACCACCGGCCATCCACATGGTGAAGCAACGCGGATGGTGATCGCGTCCGTAATTTTCTTTGGAAAGACCGCCTTGGGAATAGATGGTGCGTCCAAACTCGCCGCCCCAGATGATGAGGGTGTCCTCGAACATGCCGCGCGATTTAAGGTCGGTGATCAGCCCCTGGATCGGTTGGTCAATATCTTTGCATTGTGAGGGCATGCGCCCGCCGACATTGGAGTGGTGATCCCAGTTGTTGTGATAGATTTGAACAAAGCGAACGCCACGCTCGGTGAGGCGACGCGCCATAAGCGCGGTGTTGGCGAAGGAACCGGGATTTTTCACTTCGTCGCCGTAGAGTTTCAAGGTGGCATCGGTTTCCTTGCTGAGGTCGGTCAGTTCAGGCACGCTGGCCTGCATACGGAAGGCCATTTCGTATTGCTGAATGCGCGTGTGAGTTTCGGGATCGCCCACAGTTTTGTAATTGAGTTCGTTCAAAGCATTGATGCCTTCGATCGTCCGTTTGCGGACGCTATCGGGAACGCCGGGCGGGTTGTTGATATAGAGAATGGGATCGCCGCTGCTGCGGAACGAGACGCCCGCGTGTTCGCCAGGCAGATAACCTGAGGACCACAAGCGCGCGGAGATGGCCTGCTCCTGTTCGCGGTTCGTAGGTCTGGCGACGAGCACGACGAAGGTCGGCAGATTTTCATTCATCGTGCCCAGTCCATACGATGCCCAAGAGCCGAGACAGGGGCGTCCGGTGATCTGGTTCCCGGTCTGCATGGCGCAGATGGCAGGCTCATGATTGATGGCCTCCGTGTGGAGTGAGCGCATCCAGCAGATGTCATCGGCGACCTTGCCGAGATTCGGCAGCAGCTCCGAGTTCATCCACATGCCGCACTGGCCGCGCTGCTCGAACTTGTATTTCGATGGCGCAATGGGGAAGCGCGTCTGGCCGGAGGTCATCGTGGTTAGGCGCTGGCCTTGTCGCACGCTGTCGGGCAGGTCCTTGTCATACCATTTGGGCATCTCAGGCTTGTAATCGAACAAGTCCATCTGCGAAGGGCCGCCGACCATGTGCAGATAAATCACGCGCTTGGCCTTGGGCGGGAACTGCGGTCCGGGAGCCGCGCCGCTGCTTGCGCCCATCGCCTGCCGCGTAAAAGCTTCGCCGAGCAACGATGCGAGCGCTGCGCCGCCGAGTAGGTTTTTTCCACGCGAGAAGAAGTGACGGCGGGTTTCGAGAAGAGCATCTGATGAGAGATGAGGGAAGAGGGATGAGTGATTCATGACGAGTTCGTGTGTAGTTTTGAATTGGTTTTTCGCTTACTTGTTAAGCATTTCATCGAGATTCATCATCTGATTGCACACCATCGTCCACGCGGCGAGCTGTGCGGCATCGAGCTTGGGATCGGGCTTTGATTCACCGACGGCCAGAAGCTTTTTCGCATCCTCGGAATTCTTCTGGTAGTAGTCGAGCAAGTCCTTCCGGCTCGACTCCACGATGGATTTCTCGGCGTCAGTCAGCAGACGGCAAAGAACACGTTGCGCGATGAAGTCCATTGTCTTCACGTCATCATTTGAAGTGGCAAGCATGGAGTGTTGCGCAAGATTGCGCGCGGCTTCGACGAATTGCGGATCGTTCATGGTCACCAGCGCCTGAAGCGGGGTGTTGGTGCGGTCACGTCGCACGCAGGTAACTTCACGATTGGGCGCGTTGAACACTTCCATGCTCGGCGGCGGGGCCATGCGCTTCCAGAAGTTATAGACTGTGCGGCGGTAAAGGCTTTCGCCACTCTCCTGCTTGTAGTTGTGTGTGTCGCTTCCCTCCATGCCGACCTGATCCCAAACGTGATCGGGCTGATAAGGTTTGACTCCAGGTCCGCCCATTTTGACGGAGAGGGTGTTGCTCGCGGCGAGCGCGTAGTCGCGGATCATCTCGGCATCCATGCGGAAGCGCGATCCGCGGCTGAGCAGTTTATTCGGGGGATCCTTCTCGATCTTCTCCGGCGTGGAGATCGCGGACTGGCGATAAGTTGCGCTGGTGACGAGCAGCTTGAAAAACTTCTTCACGTCCCACCCGTTTTCACGGAATTCAACGGCGAGCCAGTCGAGCAGTTCCGGGTGTGACGGCGGTGTGCCCATGATGCCGTAGTCTTCGCTCGATTTGACGATGCCAGTGCCAAACACCTCCTGCCAAAAGCGATTGACCGTGACGCGCGATGTAAGCGGATTTTCTGGATCGACGACCCACTTGGCAAGACCAAGGCGATTGCGCGGTGCGCCTGCTGGCAAGGGCGGAAGGAAGCCCGGCGTGGCGGCTTCTACTTGATCGCCTTTCTTGTCGTATTGCCCGCGTATCAAGATGGAAGCCATCGGTTTGGCATTCATGACTTCTTCTTGGATAAGTGTAATTGGGCTGCGTTTTTTGATGGCGTCGTGCTCGGATTCGAGGTCGGTGATTTTTTTAGCGGCCTGCATGTAGGTTTCGTAGTGACTGAGAAGGTAGTGGTCAAAGAGCGCATTGCGCTGCTCCGGGGTGCGCTTGTCGGACGCAGCGGCCAGCATCGAGCGGAGCAGCCCTGCTTTTTTGATTTGCTCCACCTCGGCGGCTGCGACGACACGCGAGTAGATTCTGGCGTCTTGAACAGAGCCACCATCAAAGATTTGGTTGTCACTGCGCTGGCCGATGCGCGTGGGGGTCTTTGTGCGAATGCTGCTGGCAGTTTTCAGGGTATCGCTTACCACGATCAGCTTCTGGATGACTCCGTCGAGATACATTTTGACACCGTCGGCCTTCCCGGAGCCATCATAGGTTACAAAAACATGCTGCCAATTGCCCGTCTTGAGCACTGATTCCAATGTAGTCACCTTGATGGCGTCTTCCGGCCATTTGTGAATGAGATGGACGGAGAGAGAGCCGTCTTGCTGCCACAAATCCCAGCCGCGATAGCCGTCCTTTTCATCCATGCGGGCGATGATGCCGCCATAGACGCCAGCGCGTCCCGCTTTGATCCAGGCACCGTAACTGAAGGGCTGATTTTTTTCGAAGTCAGCCACCTCTCCCAGATTGAATGTTCCACCGGCATGCATCACGGGTGACGGGCCGATCTTGCCTTCGGGCTTCCATGTGACTTCACCCTCCGCTTTGAATTTCAACTGAGGGTCGTTGATGTCGGCGACTTCATTACCGGAGCCTTCATTCAGCGGCAGATTCACGAGCAGCCCTTTGTGTGAATCAGCGCTGTCGATTGATTCCAGCTTCGCTTCGGCAAGCCACTTTTCAAAATCCTTTTTG
>JAYVQB010000420.1:0-4838 GCA_043757085.1 Verrucomicrobiota bacterium | reverse complement strand
TCTTGATGCCATTCACCAGCAAGACGTATGCCCGCGAGCTGCATCGCATGATCAGGCGACTCGATAAGCGGGGCGATGCCTGTGAGATCGCCCTCGGGGCGCAGATTGCGCGCGTGCGCGGCTTCGCCCAAGGCTAGGACAATGCGGAGTCGCGCCGGTGGCTGGAGTTCGCGGTCCTTGATGAGCGTGCTGTAAATGCTATTGAGTTCCGCCACGCCGCCAGCTTTTCCGATGAGTTCGATCCAGTTGCTGCTGCCTGCGGAGTCAATGGTGCGACTCACAAAGAGCCGCTGGATATAAGCGCCAGTCACGGCGGGATCAGTGATCTGGGTCAGGATGTCGAGCTGTTTCTCGCGCCCAATAATCTTCTCCGGATGCGCGGCAATTTCCTCGAGCCACGGGCGTGCTAGTTCGTTGACCGTGGTCCAGGCGGCGAAGTCGAGGAAACTATCGGCGGCGTTCGCAGGCATGTTGCGAAGGACGAGGTCCGCGCTCTCGAAAGTGCGCACACGGGCGAGGGCGCGGAAGGCCTCCAGACGCACGCGCGGACCACGCTCCGGCGCAAGCCACGGCGCCATGGCACTGATGTCGGTGAGACTGCGCGTGCCAGATGTTTTGCCGAGTTCACGCAGCGCCACTTGGACGCTGGCATTGTCGGATTGTTTGGGATCGAGCATCGACAGAAGATGCTTCGTTTCGGCAGTGCGCCCGCTCAGCAGCCAGGCGGCATGACGGCGGGTGGTTTCATCCTTCACCCAACCAGCGAGCGCCTTCTGCAATTCGGCCACAGGAACCTTGGCCAGCTCACATCGGGCTTTTTCAAAGTCCCAACGGTTTGGCGAAAGCAACTTGGCCAGCAACACATTCACAGGCTTGCCGACCAGTGGTTCCCAGACTAGGGGCTTACTGAATTTAGGAGCGATGCGCCAGATGCGGCCATGAACCTTGTCGCGCCGCGGATCGCGGAAATCGACCTCGCCGTGGTTGATGATGGGATTGGTCCAGTCCGCCACATAAAGCCCGCCGTCGGGGCCCATCTTTAAAGCGATCGGACGGAAGGTGTCGTTACTGGTGCGCACGACATCGGCCTGAGCTTTGGTGACGTAGCCGGAATTTTTATCCGTCTTGCTCAAATCATTGAAGCTGAATCGCACGATGCGATGGGCGCGGAAATCATTGGTGATGGCGTTGCCCTGCCACTCGGGGCCGAAGAGAGGGCTGTTAATAAGTTCTAGGCCGGCGAACTTAGGATAGCCGCCGGGACTGATGCTGTTGATCGTGCGGCGCGCTCCTTCGGAAGGCGGCAGGACCGCGCCGGGGAAGCCCCAACTGACCCCATTGCTGTCGGCGCCGGAAGTCACGAAAGTCTGGCCATCCGCGTCCTCTTGTTGACCCCAGCAATTGACGAGTCCCTTCGAGTGAACTTCGAGACGCTCAGTGTTCGGATCATAAGCGAAAGCCACGCCCGAGTTCGCGCGCACGAGTCCCCATGGAGTCTCGATATGCGAATGGATATATATCGTCTGATGAAAATAAAGTCGTCCATCAATGCCCCAATGCAGACCGTGAATGATGTGGTGCGTGTCTTCAGTGCCAAAACCGCTGAGCACGATGCGACGCTCGGAAAGCATGCCATCGGTGCCGGGTTTAGTGAGATGAAGCAACTCCGTGCTCGCGCCCACATAGCAGCCCCCGGAATTGTCGGGCTCGACCCCAGCAGGAATGAGCAACTTGTCTGCGACGATACGCGACACATCGGCCACGCCGTCGTGGTTGGTGTCCTCGAGCACCACGATGCGGTCGTTGCCGGTGGAAGGTCCGAACTTGGCTTGGTTGCCTTCCATTTGTGCGCCGATGTCGTCGGGATTGACCTGCGGATACGTGTTGGATGAGGCCACCCAGAGTCGGCCTGCGCTGTCCCAATTCATGCCCACGGGTTTTTCCAGCAGCGGGTTCTCGGCGAAGAGCGTCATTTGCAAGCCCGCATCCAGAGTAAAGTCGGGGCGGGGCAATGGAGCGAGCACAGGCAGCTTAGCCTCGCTCTTAGGCTCGGGCGCAAGCGTGCTGGGCTGGCCCGCAGCAATGCTGATCACGTCCGCCTCCGCCCTTTCAACGAGCGGGTCGAACTTGGGGATCTCGACTGCATTGCGGCCTTGTTCGCCTTTGCGGAAGCCTAAAATATAGGTGTAGTTCGCCGGGCGACTGCGATGAAAGAACAGCAAGTTTTTGCGCAGAATCGCCTGACGAAGTGCCTGCTGCTTCGGCGTCTCAATATCCCAGTTCTTGCCATCTGATTTCCACCCGAGCTGAACTGAAAAGCTATCCGCCAACGCGCGAAACCCGCGCGGAGTCAGGTGAATGCCGTTGTCCGTGCCTTGTGCAAGGTCGATGCCAGCAATCTTCATCCACTCGCCCCGGACAAATGGTGCCTGCTTCTCGGTGGCAAGTTGCTCGATCACCTTTTCGTATTCGGCGAGGAGCGCGTTATGCTCTTTAGGATCGGGCAAGCCCGGGCGAGTGGCGCGAAGGTCTTCATGGCGGATAGGACCTACGAAAACAAAGCGCACTTTTCCATCTGGACTGGCCTTCACGATGAGGTCTATGAGCGCGAGCATGTCACGGCGGAACTTGTCCGGGCTGTGATCCATGCCATAACGCACAGGATCGGGATTGAGAACAGGGTCGTTCTTACGGTAGGTCAGGTCGTCGAGGCTCGCGGCCATGCCGTAGCCGAGAATCGCCACGGTAGGCTTCACCACTGCAAGCTGTTCCTTTAGCCTCTCCGTGCCCTTGCCCACAGCATCAAAGCTGGCGCGCGATGCACCCAAGGGGCTGTCGCCGCTGTAGCCGAGATTACGCACCGCAAAACTGCGGCCCCGGAACTCGCGCCTCATTCGGGTCTCGAGATAGCCGTAGTTGTTCTCACGCTCCATCAGAACATCGCCGATGAGCAGCACGCGGTCGCCGTCTTGAATATCGAGTTTTCGTTCGACGGCAAAAAGTGGACTGAAGCCCATGCCGCAAAGGGCGGCGGTGATGAGAAATCGGAATTTAATCATAAATGATGAAGCGGCATTTGTTTACGGATGAAATGACTTCCTAATTTCAAATTTCCACCATTCTTGCTGCAAAGATAACGATGGTGCATCATTCTCTCTCATGTTTCTCTCACGCAAGCCCGCAATACTTTTTCTGCTCACGGTCACGCTAGGCGTGTGGCTGGGACTTGGCCAGGTGCTGCATTCCGCAAACGATTTCGATGCTGCGCCCGAGTCATTTGTTTTTGATGACGCCATCCTTTTTCAGAAAACCGACAAGGACAGACTTAGTCTGGTGCTGACTGAAACCGCGAACAAAATCGGCGTGTCGATCTATGTGGCCGGATATTCCTTCCTCGAAGGCGAGGCCGCACGGGAACGCGCCAACGCGCTTTGTGAACGCTGGCTTATAAGCAAGCCGGGACTGGTGATCGTTTACACCCGCGGCAGCGCACAGCCCGCCATAACCCCATCGCCGGGATTGTGGCAGCGCTATCCTGCTGACGAGATCGTGCTGCTGATGCAGGAATCCGCGCGACTGCTCGGCGATGTATTTTTGTCACCAGAACAAAGAGTGATCCGCGCCACCAACGCCGCGCTAGAAAAACTTCAAACCATGGAAGCAGCGCGACTGTCTCGCCTGCATCATTTTTCTTTTTCTGATACCCGGCTGGCGGTGATGCTTGGAGCGCTGCTCTTAGTCGCAGGCGTAATTTTCTGGTTCACATTCTGGCTGCGCCGGAAGCGTTCCCCTGCTCACGTCGCCACTTATTATTTCCCGGATGCAGTCGTCAGCCCACGACTCGGCGCGCCATTCGGCGGCGGGGTCACGGGCGAGGCCGGGCCGGGACAGAAAGCTTGATTCAGGAATTCGCGGCCTTTATTTCCGCGATCTGTTTGTCAATCTGCTCGATAAAACGATAGGCCAGCCGCTTGCGCTGATATTTGCGCCAGAGGAAGTCACGCAATGATTCATAGTCCTCCAGCGTGGGGGAAAGGATCGGAGTCCAGTCAGGCTCATCCTTGTAAGTCTGGACAAAATTCCAACGGCGCGTGTCCCAGCCCGCGCGCACAATGCGGACACGACCTTCCTCAATACGTTCGCGCCATTCATAGGTCTGGGAAGGGAGGTTTACTTGCATGTTTGCACCATGCAGCGCGAGTGTGCGGATTCAAGGTGTGAAAATAGCACCATCCGCTTCTTGAAGTTTCGGCCATGAACCTTGAAACTCGGAACTTGAAACTTTCCCATCGTTATCGCGATCTGCTTGTCATCGCCGCCTATGTCGTGGCGGTGCTGGTCTTCGCCGCCGCGCTGGCACCCGTTTTTTACGCGGGCGGAAAATGGTTGCTGCGCACCTCGCAAGATCATGGTTGGGATCAAATCAAATCCCTCGCGTGGTTCATGGTGCCGCTTAGCAAGACGGAATTCCGCGGTTACTTCGACCGCGCCGCGCTGGTAGTCGCTCTGGTCGGACTCTGGCCTCTGGCGAAGCTTCTTCATCTGAAGCGCCATGAGATCACCGGCACCGTTCCTTTTTCTGCGGGATGGAAGCAATTGCTCATCAGCTTCGCGCTGGCAATGGCGTTGCTTCTGTTGATGAGCGGCGTTTGCCTATGGCTTGATGCCTGCAAAATGATCCGCAATCCGGCATGGCTCGCGCTGAGTGCGCCGCTCATCTCGGGTCTGACAGTCGCCAGCTTGGAGGAATTTCTTTTTCGCGGTGCGGTGCTGGGCATCATGCGGCGCACGCTCAGTGAACGCAGCGGCGTATTCTGGACCACGATGCTTTTTGCCAT
>JAYVQB010000419.1:0-4842 GCA_043757085.1 Verrucomicrobiota bacterium | reverse complement strand
CACGCACAACCTCTGGGTGCTCGCGCGCCTGCCCCGAGCCAAGTCCGAGGAGGCCAAGGGAGCGAAGCCCCGGAAGTTGCCGCCGCGAGTTGAGCGAGCCGCCGCCTGAGGCGCGGCGCCAGACCAACAACAAAAGGAGGAAAAAATCAACCCCACCAGCGGAGCCATGCCCGCGAGAAAGCAGCGAACGCAAAAAAAGAGAGGGCGATGCTCAAAAAAACCACTCGGGGTCGTCAGGCATCCACAGATCATCAGCAAGGCACTAGGAAATCACCGAAAACACACGAGAAACGTTCTGATTAAAAAACACCCGTCTTTGGGACAAGCTCAATTTAGAGTGCAAGGAAAACGGTCAAAACTCGAATCAGATCTAATCCTTATCCTTGTCCTTATCTTTCTCCGCTGCAGCAGCAGCCGCTGCCGCGCCACCGCGTTTGGCGATGGTGCCGCCTTTTTCCGCCAGCATGTTTCGAACGGTTTCTTCAACTTCTGCATAAAGAACCGGATCGGCTTTGAGGGCGTCTTTGCAGGCGTCGCGACCTTGGGCAAGCTGGGTGCCTTTATAGCTGATCCATGAGCCGCGTTTCTGCAGGATGTCATACTCAATCGCGAGATCGAGCATGGAGCCGACGCCGCTGATGCCTTCGTTATACATGAGATCGAATTCGGCCTCGGTGTAGGGCGGAGCCATCTTGTTCTTTACAATCTTTACGCGCGTGCGGTTCCCAGTATTAGTGCCGTCGGCGGTTTTGATCGCGCCGATGCGACGGATGTCGATGCGCATGGACGAATAGAATTTGAGCGCCTTGCCGCCGGGAGTAGTTTCGGGATTGCCGAACATGACGCCGACCTTCTCGCGAATCTGATTGGTGAATATGCAGCAGGTGCGGGCCTTGGAAATGATCGCGGTGAGCTTTCGCAGGGCCGCGCTCATCAGTCGCGCTTGAGCACCAACGGTGGCATCGCCGATTTCGCCTTCAAGTTCCTGCCGGGTCACAAGCGCGGCTACGGAGTCAATGACGATGACATCCAGCGCATTGGAGCGCACAAGGGTCTCGCAAATTCTCAGGGCTTCCTCGCCGCTGCTGGGTTGCGACACGAGCAGTTCTTCCATTTTGACTCCGAGCTTCCGCGCATAACCGGGATCGAGCGCGTGCTCCACATCAATGAACGCCGCGAGTCCGCCGGCCTTCTGCGCCTGCGCGATGACGGTCAGGGTAAGTGTCGTTTTGCCCGATGATTCAGGGCCGTAAACTTCAACAATTCGTCCGCGAGGGAAGCCGCCTATGCCGAGCGCCTGATCAATCAAAAGATTGCCAGTTGGGATGACGGCGACATCGACGGTTGTGCCTTCACCCATGCGGAGAATGGAGCCTTCGCCGTAGTCTTTATGAATCTGCTGGATGGCCAGATCAAGGTTCCGCGCACGGGCCTCGGCGATTTTGTTGGATGCGGGTTCGGATGATTCTTTGGGTGCGCGAGCCATATAAAGTGTGGTTAGGATTTGAGTGGCGAATGATGTTCGTGCGAACAGGAAAATGCAATCTCCCTTTTGCGCAAATTTTTACGGGTATGGTTTCAGGGATGCAAAACCTTGTCGAGATCATCCATCGCCTCGCCGAGTTTTCCGTAATAACCCGTGAACATGCCGACGATGCGCGAGGCCACATATAATACCACCAGCAGATAAAAAATCCTCGGCAGCCATTCCGCCGCGCGGTCTTGCGCCACTGCCGCCAATCGGGATTCTGCGGTCGCCCAGCGATCCATTTCCACATCCATCGTGCCCGATTGCTCGGCCATCTCGATGGAGTTGTTAAATTGAAACGGGAAAGCCTGCGCGCTTCTCAAGGAATCGGACAAGGTGCCGCCAGCTTCGACGCTCTGCGCCGCGGATTCCGCGCCGGCTTTCATCACCGCGCTCTGGGTTGCACCTCCTGCAAGCCGCAGGGACTCGGATACTTTCAACGAAGCGAGCAAGGCCGTCCGCATCACTTGGCTGAACCGGGCCAGCGCCCAATGGCGTCGGATGGAGCCGACCAGCGGCAGCAGGTTCAAAATACGATCAGCAGTTTGCGAAGTCCGGGCCAGGCGCATCAACATGAACGCGACCAGCGCGATGCCGGCCAGAATGATCCAGAGGCAGGCCAGACGAAACGGCACTCCGCTGAAGCCTGCGCTCAAACCGCCGCCGAGCATCATCTTGGAGATGTCGGGAAACAAAGCACCGAGATGCGCGAGGATGATGGGATACACCAATGCGCCCATCGCTTTGCTCACGCTGCGCTGCCGCAATTCAAAATATTCCGCCAGATGCTGGCAAGCCTCATCCAGTCGCCCGCCGCGCTCGCCGGCCTCGATCAATCCGGTTTCCAGTTCACTGGTTCCGGGCGCGTATCGCTGGACAGCTTCTGCCACCCCAAGGTGTTCCTGCAATCCGCGTTGCAGACCCTCCAGCCAATCCCGCGCGCCGCGCGATGGACTTTGCCCCAGCAGCAATTCAACGCCGCGATCCAGATGGAATCCCGACTTCAGCATGGTGCCGAGATCGTGGTAGAGCCGGGCTTTTTCTTTTGTGGTCAGCGACATGACGTGTGTGATTTAACCATCACTGCGCAAATCCCGCCATGACAATAAGTTCGTTTTCCATTTGGTGTTCTGGGCATCTTCGTGGTTTATCATCCATAAATGAGTGGTGACGACGAGCACTGGATGACGCAAGCAATGGTGCTGGCAGCCCGAGGCATCGGCCTGACCAGCCCCAATCCGCCTGTTGGCGCGGTGCTGGTCAAGGGCGGCAAATTGATCGGTGAAGGATTTCATCGCAAGGCGGGCGGGCCACATGCGGAGATCGAGGCTCTGCGCGATGCAAAAAAAAAGGGACACTCCACGCGCGGCGCATCCGCTTATGTGACTCTGGAACCCTGCTCGACTCATGGTCGCACGCCGCCTTGCACGACGGCGTTGATCGAAGCCGGGATCGTCTCCGTGACTTACGGCGCGAAGGATCCGAACCCGGCGCACGCGGGCGCAGCCGATAAACTTCTCCGCGCTGCCGGCATCGATGTGGAAGGCGGAGTCCTGCGTGAAGAATGCCAACGATTGCTCGGTCCCTTTACGAAATGGATCACCCAAGGTCTGCCTTATGTAATAGCGAAATCTGGACAGAGCCTCGACGGACGCATCACCCGCCCGCCCGGTGAATCGTCCTGGATCACCAGCGAAGCCGCGCGCGATCATGCGATGCAATTGCGCGTGCGATGCGACGCCATCATCATCGGCGCGGAAACTCTGCGCGCGGACAATCCCCTGCTCACCTTGCGTGGCGCTGAAATCCCACGCGGCAAAGAACAACCGTGGCGGGTCATCGTGACCCGCACAGGAAAATTGCCGAAGAAAGCGCACGTCTTCACCGACAAATTCAAAGACCGCACTGTAGTGCTGCGAGGCGATTATGAATTCACCGACATCCTGCGCGAGCTGGCCCACCGGGAAATCAGCACCGTTCTGCTCGAAGGCGGCGGCACTCTCATGGGACAAGCTTTCGCGGCGCGCGCCGTGGATGAAGTCTGCTGGTATATCGCCCCGCGCATCTGCGGCGGCGGCGTCATGTCGGTTGGCGGCGCGGCGTTTCCACCATCCGCGATGTCCGTGGAACTCACCGACGTCTGGCACGAAACCATCGGCGACAACCTTTGCATTCAGGGTTATCCGGTTTGGAAGTGAAAATCATGAAGTCCGCCTTTTTCTTTGATCGCGATGGCGTTGTTAATCGCTCGCCCGGCGCGGGCTATGTGCTACGACGCGAAGATTTTTATTTCAACGACGGCATCATCGACGCGCTGGTCTTTCTCAAGTCACGCGGCTTCGCGCTCATCCTCGTGACCAGCCAGCAAGGCGTGGGCAAGGGCTTAATGACTCAGGCCGCCCTTGATGAAATTCACGGATTCATGCAAGACAAACTCAGTCAGCAAGACGCAGCCTTTGATGCGATTTATGCCTGCACTTGTCTGGCAGAAGACCCGCACTGCACCTGCCGCAAGCCGTCGCCAGAAATGATTTTTCAAGCCGTGCGCGAACATGATCTCGATCTGGAAAAATCATGGCTCATCGGCGATCACGACCGCGACATCCAAATGGCGCTCAATGCTGGCATTCCGCAGACCATCCGCATTCAGGGTGAAAAACCAGAAGCAGTGCCAGCAGATCATGTGCTCGGTGACACACGCGGATTGCTGTCCTTGCTGCAAAGCCTGTTGCCTCAGGCCTGAACCAAGCGCCATTTGAGACGAACTTGCAATTCTTACTTGGCGGCCTTACTTTTTGCCATGACTGCAACGATTACAGCCAAAGGTCAGATCACGATTCCTTTGCCGCTCCGCCAGAAGTTTTATCTCAATGTCGGAGACCAGATTGAGTTCGATGAAGCCGCCCCGGTTCTCACCGCCCGACGCGTCGTGAATCAGGATGAATGGCGCAAGGCCGTGGGCGATTGGCAGAAATCCGCCGCCCATGCACTCAAAGGACACCCGTGGGAAAAGAAATCTTCTGCCAGAATGATTGATGATCTGCGGGGCGGCTCGTCAGATTCTACCAAACCAAAAGCATGACTACCGCTCTCGATTCCTCTGTTCTTTGGGCTGTTATCAAGCAAGAACCCGGTCACGAACAGTGGCTTCAGGCATTGATGCAAGCCGCCTCGGAAGGCCCGCTCTTGATCTGCCCCGTCGCCTTCGCTGAACTGGCACCCTCCACAATTGATGAGACGAAACTGCTCGCCCTGCTGGCCCGTCTTGCCATCGCCTACGACCCCATCACACCTGCCGCTGCCCACCTCGCCGG